>NZ_JBFRST010000050.1:0-158536 GCF_041473705.1 Vibrio sp. 10N.222.55.B11 | reverse complement strand
TTTTTCATGATCTTGCCCTGATCCTTGGATCTGTTCCCCTAATCAAATCAATTGCTTGATATGAAACCAATCTGTGTAGATACCTATGCTTCTAGCTCTTTAAATATGGGAATGTTTATTCGATTTCTCTGCAGAGAAGTTCGGAAATGCTTTGGCAAATTCAGGGTTAAATGGGCCTTCTTTGACTTCAAGTAAAAGCGCTTTTTTACTAATACATTCAACGCTATGGATTTCATGGGGCAGGATCGTAACCATCATAGAGTCTTGACCTTCACCTAAGTATCTCGATGATATGATCTCGCCAGATTTAGAATAATTGTCCCCCCTCACAACACCTTGTAAAACAGTGAACAGCTCCCACTGATGTGGAAGCTCATGATAATGAGGCTCAACATAGCTACCACGTACCATAGCGATAACTAAACGTTGCACCTTGCCTTCATAACTCGCATGTAAGTTAAGGTGAGATCGTCTCCTTGATGATTTCTCTGCTAGTACAAATAGCTCATCGAATCTAGATGTCAGTAGACGCTCCATGCACACTACATTAGCTTCTTCTTAAATTAAGTTCTAAACTCTTAGCAATACTTTCAACAGAAAATTCGGCTTTTAGTAGTTCATATGCAGATGAACCCATCGCTTGTCGAGTGTTTAAATCCATCAATTTCATTGCATTTTTGACTAACGCTTCGTCTTCGCCATTAACTGTAATAAGGCCTGCTTCGTTATTGTTTACAATATCCAGCAAGTCATTTCCGGCATTAACACTACCTAAAATAGGCAACGACTGAACCATGTAGCCTAAAAGTTTACCAGGGAAGTTGTGCGCCGTATGGTTCGCAGCTAAAGAGAATAAACCAACGTCCATTTCAGCTAGAATTTCTTTGAATTCATCTTGATTCACGGATGGTGAATAAGAGAAATTAGTGAGATTCCAATCTGATGCCTGTTGATTTATCAATTCAACTTCATCCCCTTGACCGACGAACAGAAAATGCGCATCATGGTAGGGTTGCATCGCTTTGGCAAGTCGCATCAAGTTGCCCATATCTTGAGCATGCCCTATGTTACCGCCGTAGAAGAAAACGACCTTGTTTTGAAGACCTAACTTTCTTTTATACCGCCCTTCTTCTCGGCTCTCATGAGGCTCAAGAGACGCCCAATTACGCATTATCTCAGTTGGATATCGACCATCCGTCAAATCATTGAACAACTCTAGATTCTTCTCAGACATTAAGCCAATCGTATCTGCTTGCTGATAAGATTGAGCTTCAAAAAATCGAAAATAACGCTCAATGGCAGAACCTTGCTTAACTATTCCAGCATCAATAACCCATTGAGGGAATAAATCTCTTAAAATCAAGTACGAAGGGCACTGGCAACGGCTCTTTATTTTTTTAACCAAGTTCCCAAAAAAAATGGAAGGCGAATAATAAATGACTCCATCAAAGGTGTCTGGTGCAACATTATTGGATATTGCTCTCCAGGCTTTGGTCGATAATAGCGTTTCGTTTATTGCCCTTTTGACTTTACCAACATCCTTGATAGCGCCACTCGAAAAGCGCCAAACAGTTACACCATCATACTCGGAAATTTCTAACTGAGATTTTTGCTCTACGGCTGGTGTAATCACTGTCACTTGATGCCCCATATGTACAAATTGCTTTGCTAACTCATGAAACATTTTGGCTGCCACACGTGTGCTGTGTGGCAGGTAGTCATCAATAATTAACGCTAAGTGCATTACTGTTTCTTCCAAATAACGCGGTTAACATAATCGGTATAGCTTAGAATTGTGCGAAGTACTTTGTCAGAAACATTTGGTGCAATATAGTCAGCGACTTTGTTCAACAAACGATCTTCGCCTCTTGGTTGATCACCCAAGATTTCAATCGCTTGTAGAATTCGCTCTACACTCATCCCAGTAAACATCACAGCCCCCTCTTCAAACCCTTCAGGTCGTTCTTGAGCTTCACGGATGTTAATAGCAGGGAAGTTCAAGATTGAAGACTCTTCTGTAATCGTACCGCTATCACTAAGTACGACTTTCGCTTCTTTCTGTAGACGAATGTAATCACTAAACCCAAGTGGTTTCATCAAATTCACTAGAGGGTGGAACTCTAGGTTTAATAGCTCAATCTTCTTTCTTGTTCTAGGGTGAGTAGAAACAATAATAGGCAGATTATACTTTTCAGCAATCGTATTTAGAGCGAGAACATAATTGTTAATGTTGCGCTCAGAATCTACGTTTTCTTCACGGTGCACACTGACTAAGAAGTACCCTTCACTTACTAACTCAAGACGCTCTAGCACATCTGAATTAGAGATTCTTTCTTCGTAATGATTTAATACCTCATCCATCGGGCTACCTGTTTTAACGATTAAGTCCGGGCTAATGCCCTCTCGCAACAGATAGTCACGAGCAATATCGCTGTATGGCATGTTTACATCAGAAATATGGTCGACAATCTTTCGATTTATCTCTTCTGGAACACGTAAATCAAAGCATCGGTTACCCGCTTCCATATGGAAAATAGGAATCTTTTTACGCTTAGCCGAAATAGCAGAAAGCGCACTGTTAGTATCACCTAGGATCAACATAGCTTCAGGCTGAATTTCTTCAAACATCTTATCGGACTTACTAATAACCTGAGCCATAGTTTCAGCCGCAGTACCGCCAGCACACTCTAGAAATACATCAGGAGAACGGATACCAAGATCATCAAAAAAGATTTGGTTCAATTCATAGTCATAGTTTTGACCAGTATGAACTAACGTATGATCCGTGTATTCATCCAACTTAGCGATTGTACGTGAAAGACGAATGATTTCTGGGCGAGTGCCTACGACGGTTACTACTTTTAATTTACTCATAGTTATATCTCTTATTGTAATCAGTGTGCATCAATGCTATTAACTCATCCCAACTTGGTGGTACGAATCCTGTCTCTTCGCGGAACTTTGTTGAATCAAGAGAGCGATCCAACACAAAGTCTTCAAACCTTTCAATTTCAATCTGCTTATTGTAGACATGAGCAACTTTTGAGATCAAAGAGTGCTTATCGATAGGATCTACGGATAATTGATACAGGCCAGAAAGGGATGAATCAGGAAGTACATAATCTGCAAGGACTTTTGCAACATAGGCCGTAGGTAGGCCGGAAAAGACAGCTTTCGAGAAGCCTCTTACAGAGCCTTCTTGACTTAAGAACCAATCAATTAAGCTTACCGAAGACTTTAGTTCATGACCTATGATTGAGGTACGTAAAGTGATATGTTTACCATAATCCACTTCACCAAGGCACTTTGACTTACCGTAAAGATCTGTAGCAGTTGGCAAATCTGTTTCTGAATAATTTCCCGCGGCACCATCAAAGACACAGTCCGTTGAAAAGTGAACTAAACGTGCTTGAATGGAATCACAAAGCTGCGCAATTTTATGTGGAAGTAAAGCGTTGACCTCAATAGCCTCAACGTGTTGCTTAGAAACATCATGCTGCTTGATTAGGCCAATACAATTGATGACAACATCTGGTTTAACTGCTAAGACTGCTCTTTCCAAAGTTTTGAAATCTTTAACATCTATATTAGGGAGTAATTTATCCGCTGATGGAAAAAAGTTTTCCAAGCCATTTATGGTGCGAACGGTGCCATAAACGTCGAGATTTGATAACTCAGAAAGATTTGAAAAGATGCTATACCCCAACATCCCTGTCGCCCCAATAACAATAACTTTCACGTTACACACCTTCTGGAACAATAAGGTTACCTGCTTCAATTTCACGAATAAAATCAAGCTTTCTTAGCAACTGCTTCATGCCTTCAACATCTAATCGTTCAGTGTTGTGCGAGTTATAATCTTCAACTTTAGAAAGATCTTTTTCGCCTTCCTCAAAATACTTAGAGTAGTTAAGGTCACGATTGTCTGCTGGTACTCGATAAAAGTCACCTTGGTCCTGTGCCACAAACATTTCTTCACGGCTACATAACGCTTCGTATTGCTTCTCACCATGGCGAGTACCAATTATATTTACGGGGTGGTTTGGCTTATCCATAATGTCTAAAATAGCTTGAACAAGCACTTGAATTGTTGCTGCTGGGGCCTTTTGAACAAAAATATCGCCATTTGACCCATTGTTAAACGCATGAAGAACGAGATCGACCGCATCATCAAGAGTCATCATGAAACGTGTCATATTTGGATCAGTGATAGTGATCGGCTCCCCGTTTACGACTTGACGTATAAACAATGGGATAACTGATCCACGAGAAGCCATGACGTTACCATAACGAGTACCTGAGATAGTAGTATTAGTATTCTCTAGGTTACGACTTTTGGCCACAATGACCTTTTCCATCATTGCTTTAGAAATACCCATCGCATTGATAGGATATACTGCCTTATCAGTACTTAAACAAACTACTCGTTCAACACTGTGATTAATAGCAGCCTCTAAAACGTTCTCTGTACCTAGGACATTTGTTTTAACTGCTTCTAGGGGATAAAACTCACAAGAAGGCACTTGCTTCAACGCAGCAGCATGATAAACATAATCAACACCACGCATAGAGTTTGAAACACTTTGGTAATCACGTACATCACCAATGTAAAATTTCAACTTATCGGATTGAAAGTGCTTACGCATATCGTCTTGCTTTTTCTCATCACGAGAAAAAATACGAATTTCTTTAATATCAGTATCTAAAAAACGACGTAAGACAGCATTACCAAATGAACCGGTACCGCCTGTAATTAAAAGAGTTTTATCGCTAAACATTATTTTCCTACCATTTCAGTTAGCTTTCGCCATGTATTATCAGCTGTTTGTTTCCAGAGATATGAGTTTCTCAATTCTTTTGAGTTTTGTCTAAGATTATTAAGTTCACCTTCATTGCTAAGAACCCTAACCATCTCACTTGAAATACTTTCTGGATCATTCTCATTGAAATAACCACATGCATTTCTGCCAAACTCTGGCATCGGAGATGTAGATGAAGAAAGAATAGCCGCCCCAGAACCAATAGCCTCAATGAGTATATTTGGGCAATTTTCACATGAAGATGGAAAAATAAATAGTGAGCATGATTTGTAGTAAATAGGCAACTCATTGTACGGAACCCTACCTTTGATAACCACATTATCCGACAAATTATTTTCTTTGATAAACTTGATACATTGGCTATAAGCGGGCTCCATTTCTTCACCAATTATTATCAATTTATGCTTAAACTTTAAGCTTTCACTCATCAAGTGATAGGCTTTAATTAAGTTAAGGTGATTTTTATAACTCTCAAATCGTGACACATAAAGAAGTGAGTTATCTATTGATATCGATTCATCAGGTATGAAGTTATCTGAAACACCATGATAAATAACACTTGAGTTAGAGCATGACATGTACTTTTTAATCACATCTCGCGCATATTTTGATATAAATATTACGTGATCAGATTGGGACATTGTTCTAAGCATTAACGCTTTCAAAATCCAATTCTTAACTTTAGACAAGTTATTACTTTCACTCTGAAGTGCATTCTTATCAAAAGGTAACATGTTTCTAAACATCGTCACCTTAGGTACACCAAATGTGAAAATGTTAAAGTCCATCCCCCCTGGAGAGAATAAAACTGAAACATTTAGCCTAGATAAAAGAAAGGGAAGCCAAAAGAATTCCCAAAATGCACGACATAAAATATTTTTATTTGCAAATCCCGCCTCAATGTAATGAACATTATCCGACTCAGGCAAAATAGATTTATCCGGACAAACAATATAAACGTCAACATCACCTGGCAAGTTTACAAGCAAGTTTCTAATGTACGTCTTCCCACCGCCCAACTTAGCAGAAAGAGCATTTATAAATATATAATTAGGTTTCATATTACACTTTTAACTTAATAAAAAAATAAGTATATCACTCTTAATGATTTATATTATCTACCGAGAAAGCCTATTAAGCGAACTAATATCTGTAAGTTTGTTAAGCTTGTGCCCCAATTTAACTTCCAAAACCAAATAGCTTATATAACCAAAAATGACACTCGCAAAAAACATAGTAAATACTAATGCATAATTTTCAACAGTACCAATATCTAAAGACAAGAAGAAAAATATCTTAGCTATAACATTAATTACAAGTACATGGCTAAGGTATATTGAGTACGAGCTATTTCCAATCATAACAAACACATTGGGGACAAACTTTTTCTTACTCTCAAATACAAGCAGGGATAAAACTAACAATGAACATGGCAGCGAAAAGAGCAATGTCCTAGAAAGATGCCCTGGCGCATGAATATAATAAGCCTCATATAGAAAATAAACTATAAATGGAAATGCGACGACATATGTATATACTAATGCGGGGTTGATTTTAGAAAACTTATCCTTAAAACTAAAGTAAGCAGAACCAATATAAACACCAATGATAAACTCAATTGTTAAAGGGCTAAGCGCTAAAGTTAAAAAAGATCCCTTATCAACAAGATACCAATCTAAGACTAGCACCAATGAGCCCCATAAAAATAACAATAGATTTAGTGACCCCCTGGAAAACAATAGAAAAAATGAAAACACCAAATAAAAATACATTTCATGAATCATTGTCCATCCCACTGCTAATATTGGTTGATTTAAATCAGGAATTAATAATAACGATGACCATAAACTGTACTCTGCCCCCGAAAATACCATTTTAGGAAAAAAAGCCGCAAAAACCAGTAAAATGATACTAAAAACCCAATATGGTGGGTATATTCTTACGGCTCTTTTTCTTAAAAAATCAACCATATTGAAGAATGTATCTCTCTTATCAATATTCACGGTTGTTATATACATAATAAATCCGCTAATAATGAAAAATATATCTACCCCAACAAAACCTGAAAGGACAAAATCGGGAATAACTGTACCAGAGTAATAATTCTCTTCTACACGAAACATATGTGTAAAAAGTACTAATAAAACCGCAATACCACGTAAGCCTTGAATATTAATAGATCACCTTTAGAAGGAAGTAACTTATTAATCTAATTTAGTTTAACTTGATTTAATTTACTAAACTTCATTTAACGAACCAAACTCAAGTAGACACCCGCTATTGATTTAACAGTTTTTCCTTCGAGAATTCTATTTACTTCATCAAGGGTTAATGACTTACCAGCATTATTGTTTATAAAGTTTTCAACATCATCGATACTAGTATTGTTATCAACATCAAAAACCAGCGGGTAATTTGAAAAGCTTGATATTTCAGTTCCACTTAAAAAGTTGACGATTGGTTTACCTGTAGCCATACATTCGTATATTTTACTTGGTGTCATAGGGCATGATTCATTCTCGACATTAATGATAACGTCAAATTCTTTCATCTTATTAATGGCCAAGCTTCTTTCTAAAGAACCGTAATGTTTTAAATTTTCTGACTCACAAAATTCAACACCATTTAAAGGCCCATAGAAATAAAAATTAAAATTACTATTTTTGATCTTATTAAGTACCTTCAATGCCAAATCTGGTTCACGAATTCCTTTATGGAAAGCGCCAACATAGCCAATAGAAAAATTTTCTTTACTAACCGAGTTCACACCACTATAAAAGCTATCGACATTGACCAAATGTGGTATCACATTGAAATTTATATTTTTATCAAAAGATTCTCTGTATAACGACATGGTATTTGAATTTGAAAGCGATACAAAGTCAGCCTTAAGCAACAACTTATTCTCTATAAAATAGTTTAACTTTTCATATATTTTAAAATTATTAACTGGCATACTTTTTGAAACAGAAAATGGATCGCCATAGTCAAAAATAAGCTTGGATTTTTTATTGATTTTTTTTGCATATGCCGATGCAATAATTGCTGAAAATGTCGGGGAATAGCCTACGATTAAATCATATTCATTATTCTTTAGCTGCATTACTTTTAGCAATGCAGGAGGAAGCCAATGCCAAAGACCGTCTGGCCAAAATAGTAACTGATGTACTTTTTTCAATAGTTTTACAGCGTAAGTTCTACAAGTTCTAAGTGCTGTGGATATTGAGCCAGTTTTTATATCACTACAACCACCAGTAACAATACTTGAAGTGTTTCTCTTAAAACCATTTACACGGTAAATACCTGAGTTTTCCTCATCAATACCTCCAGAGTTACCACCACAGATAACATCTACTGTATGGCCTTCCTCAATGAAGTGGTCCCTTAGCAAGGCCCATCGATAAGAGTGGGCTGTTGTACTAGGAGGAAAGTGGTAATTTACAATTAAAATTTTCATAATTTCTTTGACTTAAACAATACTGACAAGAATAAAACAAACATTGCAGGAACAATATAATACAATACAAAGGTAAAATATGTGTAAGAAAATTCAGAGTATGACAGTCGAGAAATAGCCAAAATAAAATATATATACCAGACCACCTTAATATAAGGATAACCTCTCGATGTTATGCTGTGTAGCCGGGAGTACAACCTCAAGCCAATATACATTGGCGCACCTAATGTTAAGAGGCCAACGACTAAGCCGACAGAATGACCAAAATTAATTATCCCTTCAGTGATTGACCCTGTGGATAAATTTGACAACCCCCCCCACTGGTCTCCGGTGTACAATTTTGTAAAGGCAACACCGCCAGTATCCAACTTATCACTGTAAATCACTCTTGGTATAAAGTTCGTAATCAAGGAAAAATATGTAGCCCCATAAAACAAAGGCTTATCTTCACTAGAGAAAACGATATCCAGCGGAATAAGACCGTACTTAAAATGTGTACTCTCAAGTTTAAACTCATCTTCACTTGAGAATTTAAGCTCACCTTCAGATGTGCTAACCGTATTCCTCAGTGTTCCTAAGACAGCAACTGAAACCCCAAGCACAATAATATACGGTGCAATTTTAAATATAGTAAACTCTTTTCTAACATAGTGATAAACCATTATTTCCACTAGGATAGTCATAAGCAGAAAAGACCTTGAACCCGACAACAAAGCGATGAAAACGAATATTGCAAAGTGGACTACAAACAATAACCAAGAAAATTTGGGTGGCTCTCTCCTCATTAGCATCACAGCAAAATAGATAACATTCATTGTTGCAATGATGTTATTTATTATAATGACATAACCACGCCCCTTGAAGTATTCAACTCGATACGCCAAATTTCCTATGTAATTTACAACCCCCCCTAACTCATTAATAACAACCATCTGATTTACTATTGAAGCAAACGACATGCACCATATTGCAAAAATAACACTAGGCCCAACCTTATTCTTTATAATGTTGATTTTTTTATGTGCGCTAGGTGGTTCAATTAATGAAAAAATAAGTAATAGCACACACATTAAGAAATATGACACCAAGACCATGTCGCCGTATGCACTAAAAAAAACATCCATATAGAACACTAAATTGAAAGCGCTATATAACTTCACAGGTGAGAAGATATCTTTATTTCTGTGAAATGAAACCATAACAGTCGAAATTATAGTTATCAAAAGAATCAACTTGTATATTATAAAATAAACCTCTGAATCACTAATCAAGTGCACTTCATCACCTCATAAAAACAGAAATACCAACAACATATATAATTAAAGCCAATATATATCTTATAGGGTATCGAATTTTATGTGTTCGTATTGAATATATGTACGTAAACAATAAAAGAGTCAAACTACCAATTATTGAAGATATAAGAACATATTTAATATCATCTGAAATAAACATTAAAAAAGCAGTCACTATAGCTGATATAAAATATGAATAAGAAACATATTTTGTTTTTCCTGATAGTTTAACTCCAGATTCAAGAACCTCTTTAACTATCATCAACCCAGCCGGTAGTATTGCCAATATTATTAATCCCTTTACATCTCCATATGAATCAATAAAAAAATAATCTATAATTTCTGAACCTAATACATGTATAGCTATTGATGTGATTACTATTATAGAAACTAAAAAAACAACAACCTTATTGATCGTTTCATTTAAATTTTTATTATCTTCATTCTTATATAAAAATGGATTCCAAGCCATTGTGAAAGCAATATGGAGTAATTGATAAAAAGCCGAAAACTTTGTTGCCAGTGCCAATAGAGCAACAGAGCTAGTTCCAAAATGCATCAATACTATAAATCGATTTCCAAATTGAACAAAAAAACTACAAAATCTGGCTGGAAGCTGTGGAAGAGAATATGAAAAGCATCCTTTCAGCAATTTAAAATCCATGGAAAATGGGGCTTTTGTTCTAATTATAAGAAGAGATATAGGGATTATAGTCAGCCATCCAGACATCATACCAATTACATATCCTAAATTTCCCATTTCTTCAACAACAACTAGAACGTATGTGGCAATTGATGTAATAACAACTTGTGTAAGACTTAATGCACAATAGGTATATTCTTTATCGACATATCTAAAATACAGCAAAAATATAGTCGCAACATTAAACAATGCTGATGTTATAGATATAATAAGTATATTAAACCCTTCAACTTCAGAATCAAATAGTAACATCGATATTTCCTTGTTAAACAAAGAAACTACTACCATAGCTAAAGATGAGAAGCAGAAAATTATAAAGGAAGACGTGTAGACTAAAACTTCTTTTGACTCTACTTTATACATAAACCTTTGAATGGCAGTCTCTAGCTGCAGACATCCAATTATTATAATAAAGTTATATAGTGCAACTAAAATCTCTACTCGACCAAATTCATCTTGTGTCAGTACAGATAAGTATAATGGTAAGAGTATTATTGGAAGCATCCTGGATAAACCCGTGACGCCTCCATAAATTAACATACCTCTTATAAGAGCATTGTTTGTCATTTGATAAACTTAATATACCACGGCATTGCTTCTTTAATGCCATTTTCAATGTTGAATTTTGGTGCGTAGCCTAGATTTGTCTCTGCTTTATTGATGGAAGCTTGCGAATGACGCACATCCCCAGCTCTGAATTCACGATATTCAGGTTCAGAAGAATAGATAACACCATTATTAGACAACTCATTCTTCAATGCATTAAACAATGTGTTTAATGTGGTTCTATCACCCACCGCACAGTTATACACTTCGCCTAACGCTTCTTCTGACCCGGTAGCAGCCAACACATTCATTTGAACCACATTCTCTATATAGCAAAAGTCTCGGCTTGTTTCTCCATCACCATTAATGAATACATCTTCATTATTAATCATTGCCGATGTCCATTTAGGAATAACCGCAGCATAGGCACCATTTGGGTCTTGTCGACGACCAAATACATTAAAGTAGCGTAAACCCGTCGCTTTAAAGCCATAAGTCCTTGCATAAACAGAAGCATAAACTTCATTTACATATTTAGTAACCGCATATGGAGAAAGAGGCTTACCGATATTTTCTTCCACTTTCGGTAATGCTGGATGATCACCATAAGTAGAGCTGCTCGCAGCATATGTAAAGCTTGCCACCCCTTCTTCCTTAGAAGCTTGTAGCATATTTAAAAAACCAGTAATGTTTGCAGCATTTGAAGTAACAGGATCCGCAATTGAGCGTGGAACAGAACCTAATGCAGCTTGGTGCAATACGTAATCAACCCCTTTCACAGCAGTCTCACATGTGGCGTAGTCTCGAATGTCACCTTCAATAAAACGAAACTTATCCCACTGCGTTTCAGTCACTAAGTTTTTTACTTCATCCAGGTTATGCTGATGACCCGTTGCAAAGTTATCTAAGCCAACTACAGTCTGGTTGAGTTTTAATAGCTTTTCTAATAGGTTTGAGCCAATAAAACCTGCAACACCTGTCACAAGCCATACTTTTGGCTGCTGCAGTAAGTCTTGCTGAATCTGTTCAAATTTAGACATTATTTATTCCATAAATAAAAAGTGAGAACTCTTCGCTCTCACTTTAATTAATTCAAAAGTTATTTTAATTACAGGCGCATATCTACGCTTTCTTTATCCAGTACATATTTCAGGTCGTATAGCACGTGCTCTCCCTTACCATATGCATGAATATTTTCTGCACCCATGTTCTTAAATTCGTCATGAGATACTGCCATGACAACCGCATCATAGTAACCTTGCTGTGGTTCAGCGCATAAGCTAAGGCCATATTCATGTTGCGCCTCTTCTTCAGAGCACCAAGGGTCGACGATATCTACATTAATATTGTATTCTTTTAACTCACTGACAATATCAACAACTTTCGTATTTCGTAAGTCTGGGCAGTTCTCTTTAAACGTAAGTCCCATTACCAATACATTGGCGCCCTCAACATGAATGCGTTTCTTCAGCATTTTCTTCACTAGTTGAGAAACAACATATTGACCCATCCCATCATTGAGACGGCGGCCTGCTAAGATCATCTCAGGATGATAACCCACTGTTTGAGCTTTATGAGTTAGATAGTACGGATCAACACCGATACAGTGCCCACCCACTAGACCCGGACGGAATGGTAGGAAGTTCCACTTAGTACCCGCAGCTTCGAGGACTTCTAAAGTATCAATGCCGAGTTTGTTAAAGATGATAGAAAGCTCGTTGATAAGAGCAATGTTGACGTCGCGCTGCGTGTTTTCGATGACTTTTGCTGCTTCAGCAACCTTTATAGAAGATGCTTTGTGTGTGCCAGCCGTGATGATGGTTTTGTAAAGTTGATCTACGTATTCCGCCACTTCTGGTGTAGAACCACTTGTTACTTTAAGGATGTTTGTAACACGGTGCTCTTTATCACCCGGGTTAATACGCTCTGGCGAGTAACCTGCAAAGAAATTTTGGTTAAACTTGAGGCCAGATACTCGCTCTACAACTGGTATACAGTCTTCCTCTGTTGCTCCTGGGTATACTGTTGATTCATAGATGATGACATCACCTTCAGAGACTACTGTACCCAGCGCTTCAGAAGCTTTGATCAGCGGTGTTAAATCTGGTTGCTTATGTTGATCAATAGGGGTTGGAACTGTAACAATGTAGACATTGCATTCTTTTAGATCTTGAAGAGAGGCGGTGTAAGAAAGGCGAACAGCTTCTGCCAGTTCGATGTCACTGCACTCTAGTGTATTATCGCGACCAGCCGACAGCTCATCGATACGTGCTTGATTTATGTCAAAACCAATTGTTGATTGCTTCTTACCAAACTCTACAGCCAAAGGAAGACCAACATATCCTAAGCCAATAATACCGATACGGGCATTTTCTAACGTTAATTTCATATAGTTTGTACCAATTTTTCTTTAAAGCTTTCCACTCACACCTCAGGCATCCAAACCCATCTGAGACACTTTTCATTCATTTTGAGACAGTCCGCTGCGGACAATCTCTTATAAATCCTAGATTTTGCTATCTTTTTAAAAACCGCCCCAATAGGCCGCCAAAGCAGCTTTCAACCTTTCGGCTTACCGCACTTTTAAACTTGCTAGCCACCCACATTTGGGTACGCTACCGCCCTTAGGTTTGGCTCCTAAAGGCAATAGTCACAATTTGTTCGCTTTATGCGTTTTTCATACGGTTTTAAATATGCGGGGCATTCTAGCAAAGTAAGTGCATATTAACCAGTTTGAAATTCACCCTGTCTGGTCGAACATCTTACCAAGCATTTACCCAGCGGAAGCATTGTACGTCTTGTAGGTACTGGGTTCCTATGAAGTAGCGGTTTTCTTGTGCTGCGTCGCAGTAGCGCTTTTCTATATCAATGAAAATATTGCCGTTTCTATACAGCGAGACGAAGCTTGGGTTGTTGTTTACCGCCAATAACGCTTTAATCTCGGTGCGTGTTAGCCCTTGTGGGTAGTGGTTAACCAGCAGTTTCAAGAACTCGCCAATGCGTCCTTCTACTCGCGCTATCTCTTTTTCTAAAATGGTGACTTTTTCTTCCGTTGTCAGTTTTTTTAGGCTGATATCGTCCATTTGCCCTCTCCCTAATTCTACTTTTGTATCTTGACGTTTTTTGTCTGTATTCGCGCTTGGTCTGCCCTAGCCTTTGGTTTCCCTAAGCTTTTCGCTTCCTAAATTATTGGTTTTCAATAGCTTTTAGCTGTGTGAGCAAGCGCTTAGTCTGTGAAAAATCGAATGGTCACTTTTTAGAATCCGTGCTGGGCGGTTTGGATTGAACGAGGGCCTTGATACGTGCTTCGAACGGATTGGTGGTGCTTTTGGCTTGGTAATCCGCTAGGGCCTGAGAGACGGGCGTGGGTTGTTTGTGAACCATGGGCTTGGCTGCCGGTTGGGTTTTAGCTTCCTTGGTCGATGTAGAAGCAGAAGCCCTTGCTGGTTTAGCCGCTTTTGTTTGCTTAGCCGCTCTAGCCTGCTTAAAGACTGGCGATGAGTCTCGCTTCGCTTTGGCTTGGGCGCTTCTTCTTAGCCAGCCATTCACAAAGTGGCCAATGTGCTCAAAGGGTTTGCGCTTATCGGGGTTGATGTACAGCCAGGCTTGCATGGCATGCAGTTCTTGCAGCACATCTAACTTTGGGTAGGTTCGCTCTAAGATTTTGTAGAACTCATGATAAATCGGCGCGCTGCCCTCTTTGGTGAGCAGGTGAATCACGGCTTCATTCTGTTGGCTTATGGGGTTTGTGACGTTGGTTTTAGGTGTCGAGATCTCATGTTGTTCAGAACCGCTTGGAGGATCAAGTACATCGGTGTAATCCAAGCTGCCGTTTTTCAAGCTCAACTCTGTTTTATGTTCTTTATGAAAGATTATGTGTGCCGGATGATCACTCTCCGTGGTGGATCTTGAGTCACCCAGGAGAGTGTCTGAATGGTCGGTTTTCTGCGCATGTTCTGTCTTCTGGGGGTATTCCGACGAAGCTGACGGTAAACCTGTTTGTTCTACATTCGTGTTCTCTTGATTCGCTTGGGCTAGATCGGTCTGCTGAATGTGGCTGTCGCTGGGAAGGCGCAGCTGATATATGTTGCTGCGCTGGCGTCCTGAATCATCAAAGCGCTTTATCCGCTTCACAAAACCTTGTTTTTCGAGCTCGTTAACGTGTCGTTTCACGGTTCTTACCGACACTTCGCAATATTGCGCTAAGTAATTTAAGGATGGGAAACACACGCCGCGCGCGTCTGCGTTATCGGCTAATTTCAATAGCACTAACTTGCTTATTGGCGAGCCAGTTTTTAATGGGATGAAAGAAAGAATTAGAGAAACACACATGGTTAACGCTCCTTGTTAATTAGTCATTCGTATAGAAATCCATTGATATACAGAAGCATTAACAACACTTTTTGGCGCTTTAGGGGCAAAAGGCCTATGAGATAAGTTGTAAGAAAAGATGTTTGGTTAATCACCTCGGATAGATATGCAACATCAACCTTATTAAGCAATGGCTTTTCGAAGCACCTCTCACTTTTTTGCGTTCCTCTGTTTTCGTGTTATTCCCGCCAACCCCAATCAAGAATGTTGAAGTACATTGCCCTCCCCATGCAGCAATAAGGTGCTTAATGAAGGCGATAGTTTCTCTTTTTATTTCAGCGTATCAACCCGGAATGGCGAGCATCGAGTGCCGTGCTAACTCCCTCACTCAATCACGTCAGCCGTTATTTTTTAGTGATAGTGATGGGTTTGGCCAAGTACTGAGCTATGAAGTTAACGGTTATAAAGAAAGCCATTTAGAAGGTTGTTATTTTAATGAGGATGAATGCGGTGACACCCCCAGCTATGACGATATTTGTTGGATGATCAGCCGAGCACGGCGTAAGCAGCCTCTGGGTTATTACGTGATGTATTTACGTTATGTCAGCCACCACCCCGGCTATGAAAAAACCGTAGCCACCAGTCTGCGACAACACATCGCATTGCACCCTGATTTAAATGAATCGCTATCAACGTCTTTAATCGCCTATTTACAACAACACGAGGATTTATTTTGTCAAACACTCCACCAGCAACTGATCGAGTTCCAAATCAGCCGTTAGAAGCGTCTGTTTTACAAGAGCGGGCTGACACCAAAGAACGAATTGATTCGGAAGAGCAGGCTAGCAAGATGGAGCTTATCCCTTCGTTAGAGCCTTGTTTACCTTCAGCATCCTATTCATTCAGCCTGGTTTCGGTTTTACTCCGCTTACCTCATTGCCCGCCATATTCCTTTATTACTGTGCATTGCAGCGCCACGCCGCCACAGCAAGATGTAGGCGTAGCCGAGATTCGCCAATGGCATAAAAAGAGAGGCTGGCGCGATGTGGGGTATCACTTTGTTATTCGTCGCAATGGGGATGTCCAATTGGGCAGGCCGCTGTCGCAAACTGGCGCGCATGTGAAAGGACACAACAAGGGCAATATTGGGGTTTGTTTGGTTGGCGGTTGTAATGCCGAGCTGCAACCAGAAGATAACTTCACACTTGCGCAGCGCAAGGCACTGTTTGGTTTGATGGCTGCACTGCAAGAGCAGTTCTTGATTTCAGATGAGAATGTTAAGGGGCATAAAGATTGGGGCGTGAATAAGGCGTGTCCTGTTTTGAAGATAAAAGCTTAAGAGCAGATGCGGGATTCGAAAAGTGAGGAAAATAAAGTGAGAGTGGTGCTTTTAGCTCCTCCCCTTTATCACGACTGTTACTTGGCAAAAAATATCCTATACAAGGGGAGGCTGGGAGGGGTTGGTTAGGCATCGCTAGCAACCCCCTCTAACTCCCCCTTCTATTAACACCATCACTCACAATAGTCCGGTGTTCAAGGGGGAGGACCAAAAGCTAAGTCTTCGAATAATTTGAAGAGCAGTTGCGGGATTCGAGTGACGGGTAAACGAGTAGCGAGAGATTAAGAGCGAGAAGAAGAAGATGGTTGTAGTGCTTTTAGCTCCTCCCCTTTATCACGACCGTTACTTGGCAAAAAATATCCTATACAAGGGGAGGCTGGGAGGGGTTGGTTAGGCATTAGCTAGCAACCCCCTCTAACTCCCCCTTTTATTAACATCACCACTCACAATAGTCCGGTGTTCAAGGGGGAGGACCAAAAGCTAAGTCTTCGAATAATTTGAAGAGCAGTTGCGGGATTCGAGTAAGCGAGATGCGAAGAGACTAAAAGCGGATTCCAGATACTTCGTTCCTCGCCTCTAAAGCAACAGAATGGCGGAATGACGGAGTCGTGAGATTATTAACTTAATAAAAGTAGTCGTCATTCCCTACAGTGAAGGACGAACGTGATAGGGAATCTAATTCAACGGATAAATGGCGGAGCAGAGGGCTCGCTAAGGTTGTCGAACCATAAGGTTATACAGTCAAAGGTTATACATGCGGTCAAAGCCAATCAATAAACCAAGGAGCAGTATGACATTGTTCGGAAGAATATTCGGGAGTCAGTCTTCGATTAGCAAGGGGTTAGATGCACTCACCAACACAGGAGATGCGATGTTTTTTACTGATGAAGAAAAAGCGAAGCACAAGCTGGCACTGCTTAAAGCGTATGAACCTTTTAAGTTGGTACAGCGCTACATTGTGTTGTTGTTCACCATTCCTTATGTGGCACTGCATGTGATGGTGATTCTTGGCTGCATGCACGGTTACGATTGGAAGCCATTAGGGGAAATGACCAATGAAGCGTTTGGTTATCCGGTGCTAGCGGCTATTGGATTGTATTTAACGGGTGGGGTGATTAAAAAGTAGAAGAGCAGATGCGGGATGCGAAAAGCTAGAGGAGCAGATGAGGGTAGCGGGTAAACGAGATACGAAGAGCTGAAAGAATAGATGCGGGATGTGAGTAATCGAGATGCGAAGAGCTTAAAAGAATAGATGCGGGTAGCGGGTAAGCGAGATGCGAAGAGCTTAAAAGAATAGATGCGGGTAGCGGGTAAACGAGTAACGAAGAGATGAAGAGCGGATTCGAGTGGCGCTTTTCGTATCTCGCCACTCTCATCTCGTATCTGCCTTTCAGCTCTTTAGCTCTTTAGCTCTTATTTTTTCGATACTCGATAACTCGAATCCCGTATCTGCCTTTGTGCTCTTCGTTTACCCGATTACTCGCATCCCGTATCTGCTTTAATTACTTCTTGTCGCTCGAATACGCGTAGTTGTAGTAACCGTAGCCGTATGAGCTTGATGCTTTCTTCTCGATGGCGTTGAAGATAACGCCTTTCACTTCGATGCCTGATTGTTCGAAGCGGTTGCGAGCAACATCGATCTCTTTAATGGTGTTTTGACCGTAACGCGCGACCATTAATGTGGTGCCCGCGAAGGCGCCAACAATACTTGGGTCGGTTACTGCCAGTACAGGCGGAGTATCGACAATCACCAAGTCATACTCTTTTGATGCCCACTCCATGAGTTCTGCAAAGCGTGGGTGCATCAGCAATTCAGATGGGTTGGGAGGCACTTGGCCGCGAGTAAGAATATGTAGGTTTTCTACTGGTGTGGTTTTAATGGATTGAGCAAACTCTTGCTTACCACTTAATACATCAGAAAGGCCGTTATCCCAGTTCACACCAAAGCTTTGTTGTAGGTAGCCTTTACGCATATCGGCATCAATCAACAGCACTTTTTGGCCAGTTTTCGCAGCCACTGCGGCAAAGTTGGTCGAGATAAAAGATTTACCAATACCCGGTGCAGGGCCCGAGATCATCAAGACGTTGTTTTTCGCTTCTAGCATTGCGAAGTGCAAGCTGGTACGAAGGCCACGCAGTGCTTCAACCGAAAGGTCTGCAGGGTTCGATTCGGCAAGCAGTGCTTGAGTCCCCTTGGTCTGCTGTTTCTTCGATTTAAAGCGGTTGGTTAGTTCAATCTGTAAATCAGATTTTGGTACCGCTGCGTAAACCGGAAGGCCGATTTGTTCAATTTGGTCTGGGCTTTCCACACCACGGTGGAACGCTGCTTTTACTAATACAAACGCGACGCTTAGCATGCCACCCAGTAGCGTTGCTAATACAACAATCAGTGGCTTCTTCGGTTTAACGGCACGAGCATATGCTTGCGCGTCATCTAAGATACGAACGTTACCAACCGTACCGGCTTTGATGATGCTCAGCTCTTGAACCTTGTTTAATAGCTGGATGTAGATCTGTTGGTTTACTTCAACATCACGTGTCATACGCAGTACTTCACGTTGTGTTTTCGGCAGCTTTTGCACTTGCTTGTTTAAGCGCTCTTTCTCACCCAATAGCGTTTTACGCTTATCAAGTAGGGCTTTGTATGCTGGGTGATCTTTAGTGAAACGCTGGCTGATTTCACTCTCTTTAAACGTCAGTTCATTCAATTGCGCTTCAAGCTCTACCATTACCTTCAGGGTTGATTGTGCTTCTAAACCTAAGTCGATCGATTCGTTCTTTTGGCGGTAATTGTTCAGTACGTCTTCATAGCCAGTTAGCTCAGATTTAATGCCCGGAAGGTGGCTTTCTAAGAACTCTAGGCTTTTCTCTGCTTCCGCTGAGTTACGCTTCACGTTTTGTAAGAAGTAGATCTGACTAATGTGATTGAGGATTTCAGAGATCTGCTGCTTGTTTTCACCTTCAAAGCTCAGCTTCAAAATGCCAGTCTGCTTGCCTTGCTCAGACAATGATAAAGACTTCTTCAACCATTCGATCGCTTCTAGTCGGCTACGTTGACTAATAGAGAATTCAAAATCGTTGTGTGATTCAAAACCTGCCACAAACAAGCTGTAGTCGTCGGCTGTTGCTAGCTCACCCACTTTGCCTTTTAAGATAACTCGCTCATCGTCACGAACCAGTTGGTAGGTACCCTGCTCAGCATCGAGAATCTGAATCGTGTGTGCGTAACCGCTCGCATAGCTTGGCAAAGTAAAGCGGCTCACTGCGATGTGGTTGATGTCGCCTGTTAAGCGAGCAAAGCCCTTACCTACGATGGGTGCATAGTTAGGTGAGGTCACTGTCGTTAAGTTAAACTTATCAACCGTTTCGCCTAAGATCATACGAGATTTGATGATCTCAACTTCGGTGGTTGCCGATGACTCTTGCGAGAATAGTTCGCCCATATCGCCGACCATCGATGAAATACCGCCAGAGCTTTTCTCTTCAATTTGAATCAACGCGTCGGCTTTGTATATCGGCGTTGAAAGCAATGCAAACGCAATACCAAACACAGCAAAAGCAAATGTGGTCAGCATGATTAGCCATTTAGCGTCCAGCAGAATGCCAAGCAGTTTTCCTAAATCGATCTCATCAGAGTTATCTGTATGTGATTGCTGAGAGGGTTGTGTTGTCATTTGTTTGCTACTTCCTAAATTATTGCTATTTAAGAGACGATATATACGCTCCGCGTACTTCTCTTTTATATGATTCTGTTGGTGGCTATGCAACATAGCTTAACTGAAGATTTTCTCTATCAATTACAGCTTTTTTGCCCAAGCTTGTGCCGCTTCGTCAATCAGCTTATAAGCGTGTTCAAAGGCTTCACGGCTTTGACGATAAGGGTCAGGAATGTCTTTTTGGCCAATCCACTGACCGAACAGCATAGTTTTACCGCGTGCCTCTGGCGATATTTGAGTAAGCGCCTCCATATGGCCCTTCTCCATCACCAAGATCAAGTCATACTGCGCACAAAGCTGTGGTGTAACTTGCTGCGATTGGTGATTTTCAACATCGACCCCGTTTTCTGCAGCGATCAAAATCGCCGTGTCGTCTGCAGGTTTGCCGATTAAACGGCTTTTCTCAGCAGCGATACCGGCAGAGGCCACTTCTTTGTTGGGCAGCAAGTTTTGTAAAACTCGCTCTCCAGTCGGGGAACGACAAATGTTGCCCACGCATACGACTAAAATTTTATTAAACATAATGGTCTCTAATTGTATTGGGCTTATAAGCTGGGTTTACTTTTAGATGTAAAAATCAGGTTACACGCACAATGCAACCTGATGATTAATTAGGGTTTATTACAAACCAGGGCTTATTACCAATTACGAACGCGCAACATACCTTCGGTTAGGTCGTTGAAGCCTGAAATGGTTGGTACAAGCTGACCGATTACACGGTTCCAGCGGCTGATTGGTGCGGCCGTTACGTAAACAATGTCGTAAGGTTTTAAATCAAACTCGGTGCCAATGACTAGGGCTGATGCATCTTCCATATTGAGTTGGTAGATGTCTGCCATGCGTTCTGATTTATCATCAGAAGTTCGGATCACAAACACACCCGTTGCATCTGCCGTCAGTTGGTTAATACCACCTACGTTGCTGAGCGCTTCGGTTAGGCTCATCCCAACGCGATCAATCTTAAGTAGTTGAGGATCGTTCACTTCACCCATCACGAACACTTTCTGGTTGTCATTACGCGGTACGTGAACAATATCACCGGCTTGCAGTAAGCGGTTTTGGGTTAGGTCACCACGTTGCATTAAACCGTAAAGTGAAAGGTTCTCTTCCACGCCATTGCGGGTTAATGAAACATTACGCCAATCTGCATTTTCAGACAAACCGCCAGAACGGTTCACGGCATCTAGTAAAGTTAATGGAATATTAGTAATCGGCTGTTGGCCAGGTTTTGAAACCTCACCCGTAATGTAGGTTTTCTTAGAACGGAAGGCCGCTACGTTCACATCGACTTGAGGGCTTTCGATGTATTTCGCCAAACGTTCCGCTATATCAGAACGAATTTCACGAACCGTTTTTCCTGCAACTTCTACTGTACCAATGTATGGGTAGAAGATGGTGCCATCTGCATGAACCCAGTTACCCGCTTCTGTGCTGCTACGGTAAGAGCCCGCAGGAATGGTCAGTTCAGGGTGATCCCAGATCGTGATATTTAAGATATCGCCCACGCCGACTTTGTATTCATACTTTGCGATGTCTAGGTCGAGTTCAGGGTTGGCTTGTGACACCGACAATGTACCCGTCTGGTAAGTCGATACTGATTGAGCTGTCAGTGGGTAAAGGTTAACCACATCAGAGATATCAGATTCTTGCTGTTCCTCTGAAGGCTGAATCACATTCTTGTTGCCAGTAGAAAGGTGAGTTCCTGGAGTAGTACACCCTGCAAGCAATACAGGAAGGAGCGCTAAAAGGAGACGATTTTTATTAATCTTCATGTTAACCAAGTCATAGAAACGGAATGTGTCGTGATATCCCAAAGGACACCCAAAGAAGTTAGAACAAACAATTTTATCAGCTACGCAGTATTTAATAGAGTTAAGGAGGGCTATTACTGTGATATCGCTCCCACTTAATATCAAAGATAGGAACGCTACCGCCCTTTGATATTCCGCGACATCACACTGCGTAGTTAATCTGCCTCTATCTATCTGGAATTGAGATAGAGGTTTTTTGTCATAAACCGAGCCAAAGATCGGACTTTCACACGGTTATTTTATTGCGTATGCATTATCCACAATTTGTGTTTATTATCAACCTAGTTGAATGGTTTAGGAGCAGATACGGGATACGGGTAAACGAGATGCGAAGAGCTAAAGAGCAAGAGCAAAAAAAGAGCCAACACATGAGGTGTTGGCTCTTTATTTTAGATGTTACGCTGAATTATTTTACTGCTTCTAAGTATTTTAGGTAAGCATTGCGTAAGCGCTGTCGGTTTTCATAGTAGTAACTCGCACCGATGCGGTTACGGTTGAAGTACTGTCTTTCAATATTGTGTTGTAAGCCAGTGTCGACACCCAAGCCTGTGCCTAAATTATTGTGAGTTTCACCAACGCGAGTTTGAAGTGCATATACAAACTGGTCGATACCACGTAATTGAACGTAGTCAGGGCTCATATCTCGCCATAGTGTCAGCGGAATTGCGATAGAAAGCGTCACAAAATCTTCGGCTTCACTGCTGCCTACTGCTTTGGTGGTCTGGTATGAAGCATCAACTCTTACGTCACCTAACCAGTGGCTGGTTGTCACACGTACCCCTTCATCGCCTTTCCAAAATTGACCTGCTTGCACTTTACCTTGCCAGTTCCAGTCCGGTCTTGAGTAGGTGTAGTGGCCAATCATAGGTGTCGCATCTAAGATGGCTTTCCCTCTTGAGTCATACTTATCTTGAGCAGAAAAGTTCGCGTATTCAGCACCTAGAATGTGACGGCCGTTATTGCTCGCATACTGCGTTTCATTCAAAAAGCCCAAAAAGTTTCCGTAAACTTGTCCGAATGAGAATTGAGTGGTGAGGTTGTAAGGCAATTGGAATGCTTGGTGGAAAAGTACCCTATCGACTTCATTTTCAAACGCGTCGTCGCCCCAAATTTCGCCCTCTTCAAAGTCGTCACTCTCTGCCAGTGGCATTACATGTCGAATATCCAACGCAGCGCCTTTCCAAAGAGGTGTATACAAGTTAGTGGCAAGCGCTAAAGAGTAATCAAATACACCGTATTCTGTCGCAGTATTGTGATACAAAGCAGGGGAAACAATCACCTGCGTACGGCCAAAGCCTGAACGCGCCACCTCTTTATCAAAGTTTGCTTTTGCATAACTCTTTTTCACATCAGAAGTACGAACAAGAAGGGTTTTACAAGGTTCGCCCGTTTTTACAAATTCACGGTAACATGGCGCACTGGTAATCACTTCCATCATCGGCATGTCGTTCACCAAGTTAAACAGGCGAATGTTTTGTTGTTGGTAATTTTTAACCCCGAGGTCTTGAAGCATCCCTTCTCCCACATAGGAAGAGATAATACCCAACGCAACACCAACACCATCGACTTGGTTACGATTATAGCGTCTGTTTTCCAGCGCAACGTTTAAACCAATATCATCCGCAGAGATTCTCACGTTAAGAAAGCCTTCATCAACCAGTGCTTTTTTAAGTTGAACCATACCGGCAAATTTATGATGCGCTTGTTCTACTGCGATCTTGTCTTCCAGTGTCAGTTCGTTCACTCGGCGAGACTCAGAGAAGCCCATTAAAGGAGTAGATGCAGCCACCGACCAAATATCTATATCGGCATTACCACTGGTATAAAACTGGTATTGAAAAGATAACTGCGTATCCAGTGGTAAGTAATGCTCTGGTGTGAACACCTTAAGGCCAGCATTGAATTGGTGAGAGTCGTGCTCTGCAATAAGCTGAACAAAATCCAACGGCTGATATTCTAAGCTGGCAAAGGGCCCGTTCAGAACGCCATGGCTCACTTCTGATTTACCATAACCGGCACTAAACCTTGCAGGGACAAAGTCAGGCTCAAAATCGGCTACTGCATAGTAGGTTTCAAAGTTGCTGGCCGCGCCACCAAAGTCTTGAACACCTATGGCTAAATCGAATCCTGTCCAATCTTTAACGAAAGGAAGTTGGTATTTAAACGATGCCGACAAATCACGAATACCGTTACCACAATTAGGATTGTAGTTCGGTACATTTGGATAAAGGTGGCAATCGTACGTTTTTGTGACAATTCGACCCGCCGCTTCAAAACCATCGAATAAACCAACGCTGAATAATATGTTATCTAGCTCACTGGTTTTCCCTCTATATGGTACGCCTTGACCATAGAGGTAAGAGATGTCGCCAGTGTCCATCACTTGAGCATTGGGCACGATGATCGCACCAGTGTAGCTTTGAGACGACATTAAGTTATCGACAGCGTAGGCATTAGGAGCAATAACTAATGCACTGACGGATGCAATGAGCGCTGCGTTTCTAGAGTGGCTGAGTATTTTCATTGGTATGCAATAGGTTATAACAGTATTCGCAAGTGGCTATGTTTAATAGCGACTATGTTTGATTGTAACTATGTTAATAGTAACAGCAGTAAAAAAGGCACCGATTGGTGCCTTTTATTATCAATCTTTAAATTAGCCGCCAGTACCACCGCCGTTACCGCCGCCGCCAGTACCACCAGTACCACCAGTACCACCAGTACCGCCAGTTGGTGGCTTAGTACCATCATCTGGGTTTGGAACAGGTTCAGCTTTTTTAGGCGGCGGAAGATCATCCACAGGAGCGGTAGGGTCTGCAACTGCTTTTTCAATTAAGGTCGGGTCTTCCGTTAGATCCAAGTAAATTGTGTCGCCATTCGTTGCAACCGGGTAGTTAGGATTCTCAGAAATAACTTTCTTTGTGATCGAGTCTGTCGCCAAAGCCAGTTCATTAGCTGTTGAGTTAGGGCTTACTACAAGTACGTCTGATAGTACCGCTGCTGTTGCTGAAACTAGGCTAGCTTCAGATGCAGGAAGAGTCTTAATTACGTCTTCAGTACGACGCAGTAAGTCAGCTACACTGCTAATGCTACCGTTGTTCAGCAAGCTATCCAAGCCAAGATCTTTCAGTACTTGAATACCTGTAGCTTCATTGTATGCTGCACCATCTAGCTCTTTCTCAATCAAAGTTGAGATTGGAGAAGATGTGATGAGGTCATCGAGGTTAGCTAGGCCTTTAGGGAACTTGTAGCTCACCTTGCTCATGTCTTTGCCGTTAGAAACATCTTGGGCACCTGGTGTTGCGTTATATGTAAACGCACAAGTTTCAGGCTTGTTAAAAACGGTAAGCTCTGTGACTTCAGAAACACCATAAAAGTTAGTTGACTCTAAAGTGCCCGTAGTTCCATCATCACAGTTGAATGTGCCTTTCATACCCATAACTGCTGGGTCGAATGCCATAATATTACGGTACGCTTGCTCAGGCGGCACGCTGTTGTTGTTGTCACTGCCACAACCACCAAGGATTGCACCAACGACTGATAACGCTAAAATTTTATATTTCACAATTTATCCCTACAAATGATTAAAAGCTATGAGACAAGGCAACATTAAACGAGTCGATATCGACACCACCAATATCTTGATATAGCTGGTATTCAATACCAACCTTCATCGCTGATGTAATCGAGTATTCAGTACCAAAAGCAATCGTTGGAGTCACACCAGAATCGTCAGACTCAACACCTGGACCGTTTGCATTCCAGTCATAAATGGCGATGCCACCTTTTGCGTATAGCGCTAAGCTGTCCGTTACATTTCCAGAGGCTTTAAGAACCACATCAAAGCTGCTTGCTTCGTAGCTGCCACCTGCAATGTCTTTAAGATCATACTCGCCAAGGTAGTTATAACCACCTTCGATGGCCAGTGTATCTACGATATGATAACCAACAAACAGACCGTAAGATGTGTCTGAGTCATCAATAGCCGTGCGGCTCTCAACTAATGGTGCAAAGTTATCGGCCGTTACATTACCGACTTTAGCGCCCACGTATAAATTTTCAGCTCCAACAGCTGTTGCTGATAGCAACAACAAAGGAGAAACCCTAGCTAACCACTGCATTTTCATATAATTATATCTTCCATATTTCAAACTGAACTGAGGCTGATTTTCCTAGCAAATCTAAGCGATAGTCTAATCAGTTTTTGTATGAAAGCCTAAAAATCAGACACTCATACACGCCATTCCGTACCAAAGCTACTGACACAATTGAACAATATTGCATGCTGGAGCTAGAAGCTACAAACAGCTCAATACTGTACTTTTGAATTTCGCCAGATTTATCAATGTTGTTTAACAAGCACAAAGAACTTGAGAGTAGCTTGCTTAAACTATTACAAGCGAGCAGTTAGCATAATCTTTTCGTATGACACTACAAAAATGGTACTCACAAGGAATCAACACAAAAAGATTACTGCGTTGCTTTCAATATCCAACTAAGACCACCTAATCAATGATAGATAGCCTAAAAAGGAATTACTCTGATTAAACAACTAATTGAACAACATGATAGGTAATAACCGCTATCAAGTAAATGTATAATTAGTAAACGCACCACAACGATTCAAAAAAAACGTCAGAGTTGCGTCAGAGAGAGGTGAAAGATAAGAAAGAAGGCAAATTAAACGCGGTCGCCCGAACCTTTACCTAATACTGTTTGAATGATGTATTGGAAGTACAATTTAGTATTCAACGTGTTAATCATGCGTTGATCCCACTCTGCAAGTTTTTTCGGTGTCGACATGTCGATATCATTGATTTGAGCTAGTCCGGTTACGCCTGGCCTTACCGCGAGTACACCTCTTGACTCCCTCTCATCGATCAGTTCTTTTTGGTTGAACAAACATGGCCTTGGACCAACTAAACTCATTTCACCTTTAAGTACGTTGTATAACTGAGGCAGTTCATCAAGCTTGGTCTTACGCAGGAATCCACCGAGCTTAGTCACTGAACTCGCTCCAACTAAATGAGTCGCTACAGACTTTGTATCCACTGGCATGGTTCGGAATTTGACTAAGGTGAATGGCTTTTTGTTACGTCCCACTCGAGTTTGAAAAAAAACAGGAGAACCGGTATCAAAATAGCCGATGATGCAAATGACGAGAAATATTGGCCAAAGAAACAACAGACCAAAGAAAGCAAAAAAGAAATCTAACAAACGAATCAAAATGTATGCCTTAAATCTCTGATTAAACAAATATGATGAATGGCATAAGTGCCGTTAATTAATAAAGTGTATCTTACTCACTTACGAATATGAACGTAAGACTCCTCTTAAAGCATATCAATGCGACTTCAAGTAGGCATCCACCGTCTTTTTAATCCCTTCTTCAAAAGTTACGGGAGGTACCCATCCCAAGATCTCTTTCGTCAAACGAGTCTCAACCTGAAGGCTACCGCATATTCTCTGTGCAATGTGTTGTTTCTTTAATACTGAGGCTACCAATTGTATCCAGGACATTGGGATAGGTAAAAGCCTCGGTGTCTTATTCATTGATAAAGCGATAGTTTGCATTAATTGAGTAGTGGATACATCATGATTATCAGAAGCTAAGAACGTATGTCCGGGAGCTGAGGGGTGTTGACAACACGTCAGTATCAAGCTGCAGAGATTCTCTAGATAAACCAAACTTCTTTGGTTTTTTATAGCACCAAACGGTAATGGAATACCTTTATCAATCATACGCATCATAGATAAGAAGTTGGCTTTAACTCCCGGTCCATAAACTAAAGGCGGCCTAATGATAACCACTTCTAAACCAGTCTCTTTTGACAGCTGATTCAACTCGACTTCGGCTTCATACTTACTCAAGCCGTAAGGGTCTTGAGGGATATTACTTAGGTCAGGCTGAAATGGTGAGCCCGGCTCAGTAAATTCGCCATTAACTTTAATAGAGCTGACGAATACAAACCTTTTAACCCCGGCTTCAACGGCTTGCTTTGCAAGGTTCAACGTCCCAAGAGTGTTTATCTCTCGGTACGCAGCTTGGGCATCTAGCTCACTCTCATTCATTTGATGCACTCGAGCAGCGCAATGAACCACACAATCGACACCTTCGAATGCACCAGACCAATCGGTAGAACCGTCAATGGAAGGGATAACCAAGCTATTAGTTAGTGGCTCTATTTGCTTACGCACAACCGAAGTGACATTCCAGTCACGCTCTCTAGCCAACTCAACAACTCGAGAACCGACAAAGCCAGTGCTACCAGTAACCAAAATTTTCATAATGCAGAAGCCTAAAATCGAACAAATAACAAACAGAATTAACAGTAAAACTACTGGGTGACACATAACAATCAATTACAGGTAGCTTACCGCACTCAACGACATTAAAATACAATCTAAAAACTATAACTATCAAACTTAAGAAGCTCAGTGGCTCGCTAAGGAACACCATGATCAGACCAATACATATATTGCTTAATGCCAAACGCAAGAACAAGCGTTTCATCAGTATTGGCTATGATATTTTCGCTATCGTGATTTCACTCTATTTAGCCATTGCCTTAAGGCTTGGAAATGCATTTTTTGCAGTCGAAATAGAGGAGCTAATAACTCTTTTTATTACTGTTTCAATCACAATTTATAGCTTCGTTAAATTAGGAATGTACCGAGCGGTCTTACGCTATATGATGCTACCAGCCGTTGGCAACATTTTCTTTGG
This sequence comes from Vibrio sp. 10N.222.55.B11, assembly GCF_041473705.1. Classification (NCBI taxonomy): domain Bacteria; kingdom Pseudomonadati; phylum Pseudomonadota; class Gammaproteobacteria; order Vibrionales; family Vibrionaceae; genus Vibrio; species Vibrio sp. 10N.222.55.B11. The sequence continues at coordinate 129,811 of NZ_JBFRST010000050.1, read as the reverse complement.
GGTTATAATATCGACCCTAGCTTTAATAATGAGTGGCTTTTTTTTCCACTCATTCATACCTAGAAGTGTTCCGTTTATATATGCTGGTTTAGCAACCCTGACGTTAGGTGGCCCCAGAATACTAATCCGTTCGATCTATTATCACTGGTTTAAACGCCAAAAACCCAATGTATTTATTTATGGCGCAGGGGCTACAGGCCGCGACTTAACGTATGCTCTCATTCAGGGTGATGAGTACAATCCAGTAGTATTACTTGATGATGACCCTACAAAGTCAGGTCAAATATTATTTGGACTTAAAGTCCATCACCCAAGCGATTTCGAGCACCTTCAATCATTATATCAACCCGTAAAGCTGCTTTTAGCTATTAATGGGATTAATAAAGGTGAGCGCTTGAGGTTGGTTGAAAAGTTATCACACTGGCCAATCGCAGTGCAATCTGTACCATCAGTCGAAGATATTGCCGCAGGAAAAGCGACAGCAACTGACGTAAAAGATCTTGATGTTGCAGATTTACTTGGGAGAGCAGCAGTTGACCCGGACAAGCAACTTTTGGCACAAAATATTTTCAATAAGAGTGTTATGGTTACTGGCGCAGGGGGCTCTATTGGATCTGAGTTATGTCGTCAAATAATGTCACAAAAACCTAAAACACTCGTATTGTTTGAGCTAAATGAATACAACCTTTACAAAATCGATCAAGAGTTAAACTCAACAAAAATCAACTTAAAAAGCGAGACTCAAATCGTCGCGGCTCTTGGATCCGTCCAGAGACAGAATCGGTTAGAAAAGCTGATGACCGCTCACGGAGTTGAAACGGTTTATCACGCAGCTGCTTATAAACACGTCCCTTTAGTTGAAGATAATATTGTTGAAGGTGTTCGTAACAATGTGTTTGGAACACTTGCTTGTGCTGAAGCTGCAATCCAAACAGGTGTGAAGAACTTTACTCTCATTTCGACAGATAAAGCAGTAAGACCAACTAACGTGATGGGCGCAACCAAACGCATGGCTGAGTTGGTTCTTCAAGCATTGGCCGATAAGCAAAATACCACCACTTTCACAATGGTACGCTTTGGTAATGTTTTGGGCTCTTCTGGGTCTGTTGTTCCACTGTTTAAAAAGCAAATAAAATGTGGCGGCCCTGTAACCGTAACTCATCCAGATATCATTCGCTACTTTATGCTTATACCTGAGGCAGCTCAGCTGGTTATCCAAGCTGGTGCCATGGGTCACAACGGACAAGTATTTGTTCTTGATATGGGTGAACCCGTCAAGATTCTAGACCTTGCAAAACGCATGATTCATTTGATGGGTATGCAAGAGCATGTCGAGGGCGATTCTCAAGAAGGCGATATATCTATAAAGTTCACAGGATTACGTCCAGGAGAAAAACTTTATGAAGAGCTTTTGATTGGAGATAATGTGGAAGGAAGCGGCCATCAAAAAATCATGACGGCCAAAGAACAGATGCTAACTTGGAATGAGATGCAGCCTCTTTTGGAACAACTCGATGGGTGTTGTCATAACTTTGATGAAGAATGCATTATGACGATTCTATTAAATGCACCAACTGGTTATAAACCCAACTCTAACGACCAGTACTAATACTAATCTCTTCATAAACCTTGAGAGTTTTTTCAAAAACCATTTCTTGAGAAAACTCTTCTTCAACTTTTTTACGCCCTTGAACGCCAAACTCAAGCGTTTTTTCATCACTCTCCAGTAAGATGCGTAAACAGCTAGCGAGTGATATAACATCCCCAGGCTTCGCCAATAAACCATTAACGTTATGTGATACTATTTCGCGACAGCCGACAACATCTGTCGTGATTACCGCTCTTTGGCAAGAAGCTGCCTCGATCAAAATACGAGGTACCCCCTCACCATAAGTCGTAGGTAAACACACTATATCGTTTTCTTTTATTAGCTTAGGCATATCTTGCACGTTGCCTAACCAATTGATATCTCGGGAACTTGCCCAAGCCTTCACTTGGCTTAGAGGTATAGCAGAAGAAACATCGTTATCAATAATTCCTGCAATATTGAGCGTGAAACTCAACCCTTGCTTTTCTAGCTCATGCTTTGCTCGAACTAGACACTCCAACCCCTTTTCTTTTAAAAGCCTTGCACCAAACAAAACGTTTTTATTTAAGGGAGCTAATGAAGGGGAAAAACGAGCCAAATCAATTCCAGCCCCCTTGATCACGCGACCATTATGATATTTTAAAATACCGAGCTCACCAAATAACTCAAAGTCTTCGTTATTCTCAAAAACAAAGCGAGAGCTTGAGGAGGATATAAAGCGATAGAGATTAGCAATTATAAGTTTTAATAATTTGAACTTCATAGCATTAGAACTAAACACAGCCCCTAAGCCAGTAACACTGTAAACAATTGGTTTTTGGTAAAAAAATCTATTTAGTAAACCAGTATATATATTAGGCTTGATTGTTACACAATGTATTAAGTCAGGTTCAATACCATCTAGTATTTTTTTAAGCCTATAAGTACTAGTTATCTCTCGAAAAAAATTTACACTTTTTCTTTTGACAGATAATTGATGGCAAGTAAAGCCTTTAGAAACTAATTCGTTCTTGATAGCATCATTTGAAAAACTGCTAACAATATGTATATCAAAACCTAAAGACTTAAAATATTCTGCTCGTTCTAGCCAATGAAGGCGGAAGTACCAGTCAACATTTATTACATATAATATCTTCTTACTCATAACTCGCCATAAAAAAAACACTAGTTAAAGTTAACCAGGTAACATTTGAAGTAAAAATAGAGTTAAGGGAGAACCTTAGTTCTCCCTTAATGTCATACCTAATTCACTACCAACAAACTAACATATATTCGTAGATTAAATCTTTTTCTGGCTGTAGGTGAACCAGCTTAAATTGATAGTCTAAGTCCAATTCCTTTACGAATCTCTTACAATCAAAGATTTGCTCTGGCTGAAGCCAGAGGTGGTAGACAGATATCAGTAATACAGGTTTATTTTTCCTAATAGTAGCCTCAGCTCCTTTCAGGGCATTTAATTCAAAACCTTCCACATCAAACTTAATTAAGCCAACATCACCATTTTCGTATTCAGAGCTAACAAGTGCATCAATACTAACTGATTCGACCTTAATACTGCCTTCAGAGCCACCTTCAACAATACACGAACCGACACCATCATCACCAACCTTTCTCATTGAAAGTGTTTCTACTGTCTCGCCGACAGCAATATTACGAGGTTCAATAACATCCCCCAAATATTGCTCATTTCGTTCAAGGTTCCTTTTTAGACAATTATAGTTATCAAGCATTGGCTCAATTGCAACGACCTTTTCAAAACCAAAACCTGCAAACATAATAGCTGTATCACCTACCCATGCCCCACAGTCTAAAGCCAACTTACCTTTAAATGTCTCTGGAATTGAGTCAGGAAGATACTTAATACCTGACTTAAAATAATTCGTAGCCAACGTTATTGGTAATTCGGCTAGATCTAAATGAGCATAGTCAAGCTCTTGCTTATTCATAATAACTTCGAGGTTAGAAAGAATAAGCCTATCTTCATCGGTAAACAAAGTCGTTGAAAGAGGGAGCTTGAGCTCTAAGCCTTGATGTTCAAAGTAAGGTAATATTTCGTAAAGCCCAAACAGCTTTCTTTCATTAAGAAGGCTAAACTCATCGAGCCCCTCTCTAAATTCGTCTCTGAGCATCGAAATTCGCTTCTCATTAGCTCGAATATAGTAGTGAAACTGATTTGTTGGTGCGACCATCAAAGTAACGCTAGGGTCAGACCTCTTACTATCGTAAAGATCTCGCTGTGAAATGAGATCAGAAACCCTGTCTATTTGTGTTGAAAGGTGGCCATATTCAAGTTCGTTGATACGCGATACCAACTTACCAGAATTCTTAGTGATAACGGAGTTTAATGATGAACTCAAGGTAGCAACAACCGGGTCAACAATAAGTTTATTACATATCAAACGTGCCTTCTCGACTAATTTACGTCGTATTGAAGCTGTCTTTTGTTTAACAGCAACTGTTTTTTCCGATATGAGGCTCTTATACAGAGGTAACACGTGATTATAATAATAGTCGTTGGTATCTGGAGAAAACGATGCGTTATCAACGTCAAAGCCGTCTAATTTAGCCTCATCGAAAACTGAATTCGCCTTGGCCAAATACTGCTTCAGACCTTGGTCCTTGAGTCGCGAAGCATGGAAGACCAAATCAAACATATGATGAAAATAGAAAGCCTGTACGAAAGTAGGAAAGCGACCACTTTCTACTAGGAACCTTTTAATTACGTCATAATTACCAAATGAAATTAGAGCCTTATCAGAACTCGCACTTGATGAACCTTCATTTAAAACACGATAGTTATATACTGGAACATCTAGAAGCGTTATTTCATCGACAATAGAATATGCAATAAACTTAAATGGCATATCCTGATAAGATGCACCTGGACTTTCATAAAATCTTATTAAATTCTCTTCTAAAAATTCGCGCTTATATAATCCAGTCCAAATAGAAGATTCTAAAAGGAATAACTCTACAGATTCACTTGGTACTACTCGACCAATATTATTTTCATCAAAATTAGTTAAGTGCTTAAGAGATTGAGTGTTCAGAACTCTGTCATTTTGTATACGATTAAAGGTAGCTTTAACGATAGGATTAGGTACAAGTTGATAAGCTTCTACAAGGCGCTCGAACATGTCTAACTCGATCCAATCATCAGTCTCGACAATTGCAATAAAGTCTCCGGTAGCAATACTTAACCCAGAGTTAATTGCCGCTCCATAGCCAGCATTTTCTTTGTGAATAGCTATAACACGATTATCCGCACCAGCATAATCATCAATAATTTCATGGCAGGAATCTGGACTCCCATCATTCACAATAATAACTTCAAGATTTTGATGACTTTGAGCTAAGACACTGTCTAAACACTGTGGTAATGTATCTTCTCCTGCATAAACGGGAAGAATCACTGATATTTTGTATTCCATACTATTCATAACTCTTAAGAACTGCCTTTAATGTTGACTCTAGATCGTATCTATCATTGAATGCTTCAAAAACTCTTTGACTGTCTTTTGCCATAGAGGTCAGACTACTTTTATCTAGTAGAGATATAAATTCAGCACACTCATCTGCCGACTCTAATTGGTGATAGCTTTTTGAAGTTTGAATACCTTCCATACCTGCTTTAGTTGACACTAATGGAGCCCCAAAAGATAACGCCTCTAAACATTTAACTTTCATCCCAGACAACAACTCATCAGGGTTTACTATGAGATCACATGATGCATAAAATTCTTCCAAACTCTCGCAAAAGCCCAAGACCTTTACAAATTTTGGTAACTCTAGTTCATCTAAAGCACCACATATAGTGCCCGTCACATTCAATCTTATATTGTGCTCCCTTCTAGATAAGCTCTCTATCAGGTTCTTTATCGCAACAACATTCGGGTAATGTCCTGACGCCATAAAGCCAACAACAAGCTGAGAACCTCCTTGAGGCGTATAATCTAAGAAGTTCTTTGGTATCATAGGGGGTTGCACAATCACGTTTGAAGATGTTGTGTCTCGGAAGTACTCACCCTCAGCCTCTTGAATCGCTATAATGTAATCAGATCGAGAAAGCCCAATTGATTCTTCACTTTGTGAAGTCGAAAAATAGAATTTATCTTCAGCAACACCTATATTACTCATTCGGGAATTTCGGTTTGCGAATACATCATGCGTATCTAACATAATAACTGCATCTTTATTTACCGCAGTTGAAAGTTTAGAAAGGAAAACATAATTGATCATCGCAACATCAAATTGATTAGTAGCAGAGAGCGCGCCCACAAACTGCATTGCTCTGTCATCGACCCAATCATCAATACCGTTACCATCTGCGATTACTTGTTGGTTAACATCTCGCTTAAGTTGACCAAATTTACCACCTATAGCTTTTAAATTATAAGTATAATCCCATAAGTCATTATTTGAATCCCAAGGAGAATCATTATAAATCACAGTATGTATTGAATAGCCTAATTTCTTCAAGGCTCTTATTTTAGAGTCGCAATTTTTACCAACAGCGTCAGAGCCATAAAATGGCATGACTACTAATGCATTTTTTTTAGAGTGAGACTTAATTATTTTAGGTAGTACCGTTGTGTCTTCAGGCAGTTTCTCTACGATATTAAGTGCTTTTTTTAATAATCGCCTAAAGTAATATGAATTCACTAGTTTAACAAACAGCCCCCATACCCGTCTTCCGACTCTAGTGTGATAACATTTAACAAAGAACAGCTTAATTCGATTCAAAACAAGACCTTTTTATAATGGAATAGAGAGTAAGTTTGGGTATATATCATATTTAGTGTAATGTTTTAGTTCAATCTCGTGACCAGTTTCGACCATGTATACTTTTGACAAACCAAATTTAATCCCAGCTAATACATCGCTTTCTTTATCACCAATCATTATAGATTCGTTCAAATCAACATCATATTTAGTCGATGCCAATTCTAACATGCCAGTGTTAGGTTTTCTGCAACGACACCCAAAACTAAATTCAGCGACAGAACCTTCTTTATGGTGAGGACAATATAAGATATCCAAAACCTCTATTCCATGTTTAGATAATTCTTCCTGGTACCACTTTGTAAGAATTTCATAGTCATGAACGGTATAGTATCCTCTTGCAATACCAGCTTGGTTCGTCACAATAATGATTTGAAAACCATGCTCAATCAACCGCTTCATACCTGAAATACAGTTCTCAGTAAATTCAAAATCCTCTATTCTGTAGAGATAATTAATTTCTCGATTAATTACACCGTCGCGATCTAGAAAGGCAATTTTCATTTGAATTTCTCGCACGCTTTATGATAATCCTCAGGAATACCTATATCAATAAAATATGTTTTACTTGTATAAGCCTTAAATACTCCATTAAAACCTGGTAAAAAGTCCGTTTCAAATGAGAATTTATTTTTCGAGTAATTTTCGATAATATTTTTATCGAGAAGATAAATTCCACTATTGATAATTCCGTTCCCGCCAGGCCCTTTCTCAACCATTGCTAACACATTATTATCACGGTCTAGCTTGAGACTTCCATACCGACTTACGTCATTGACCTCTACACCAGAAATTAGCAATTGAACATTTTTAGAGCTATTAATAAACGCGTTATAATCAAGCTCGCAATACGTATCACCATTTAAAACTATAAACTGTTCACTTTTCACTTTACTGGTTGCAAGTTTTATAGCACCGCCAGTACCAAGCGGTTCATCTTCAACTATAAAATCTACATCACAACTAACTGGATTATCTTTCTGCACTTGATCAATGATGTAGTTAGCTTTGTAGGAGAGTGACAGAATGATTCTTCTTACACCTTGTTCCTCTAAGTACTTCATTAGTCGATAAAGAAATGGTTGCCCAGAGATATCCACCATTGGCTTAGGTAACTCGCCACTAATTGTTTTCAAGCGGGTTCCAAACCCTCCAGCTAAGATAACTACATCATGCATAAACTTACTCTTCCGTTTTAAATATAACTTCTTCAACAATCGCACAGATCATATGACCGATACATATATGACACTCTTGTATGTAAGGAGTCACGGTAGAAGGTACGTTAATAGAGTAGTCAACCATATCCTTTAACTTACCGCTTTCGCCACACAATGCAACGCTTGTCACACCTAAATCTTTAGTTAGATTCATAGCATTAATTATATTTTCAGAGTTTCCTGAGGTACTAATCCCAATAAAGATATCCCCGCTTCGGCTCTGTGCTTGTAATTGTCGAGCAAAAAGTTTATCGAATCCGTAATCATTACCAATTGCCGTCAGCATAGATGTATCCGTTGTTAAAGCTAAAGCAGGCAAACCAGGTCGATCAAAAAAGAATCTACTCACAAATTCAGCGGCGATATGTTGCGCATCAGCAGCACTACCACCATTACCTGCTATAATAACCTTATTACCGTTACGATATGCTTCGATAATTAAATCTGCAACTTTAGAAACTTGAGCTAATACTTCATTTGAAGAAATTAACTTTTGTTTAACTGAAATACTCTTGTTTAAATAGCTATGGATGTATTCTAGATTGTCCACGAATATGCTCCCTCTTCGACAAATTGGAATTTATATACTTGACCACCAAATTGCTCAAGCTTACGTTCTACTATATTTTTCTTTTCTGGCTGAACAAATATCATCATAAAGCCACCACCACCTGCTCCAGACACTTTCATTGACTTGGCACCGATATTGAATATTTCATTTTCAATATCTTGGATCATAGGGTTCGTTATTGAAGATGACGTTTTTTTCTTACTTTCCCATGCATCAAGAAAATCAGCAGCCATCGCATCAATATCTGATTTCAACAAATGCTCTTTAATTCTGTAAGCAGATTGCTTTACACTATGCATAGCTTCAAGCTTAGAGTCTTTGTCCTCCTCTAAAGACTTGATTTGGTCATCTATAATTTTAGCAGAGTCACGAGATGTTCCTGTAAAATAGAGTATTAAAGATGATTCAAGTTCATTCACAATATAGCGGCGAATTCTCAATGGGTTCACCACTACATGATTCTGAGCATAGAACTCCATGAAGTTAAAACCACCAAACGTTGCTGCATACTGGTCTTGTTTTCCACCAGAAAGGGAACAATCAACTCGTTCGATACTAAAGGCCAACTGAGCTAAGTCGTACTCACCTAGAGGCAATGAGTATAAATGAGTAAGCCCTTGAAGCATTGAAACAACGACGGTTGAAGATGAACCAAGACCACTGCCTGCAGGAGCATCTGAGTGAGTAATAATTCTCAATGGCTTTAACTCTCCACCGAAGTAGTCATTCATAACTCGAAGATATACAGCGCGGTGAAGCTTGAGTTTACCTTCTAACCCAAACTCATTTTGACTCAAGTCTATCTCTTCGCTAATCCCTAAATCAACAGCTTCAAAATAGACTTTATTGCCTTCAATTTCATCATCGACATATGCATATGCGTACATATTAATGGTCGCATTGAGTACGCATCCGCCATATGTGTCACTGTAGGGCGACACATCAGTCCCCCCTCCGGCAATTCCAAGGCGTAAAGGCGCTTTGCTTCTAACTTTCATTAATATTTTTTCCTAACGATTTAAAGGAATACGACCAGAAGAGATTTCATCACGCCAATGCTGTAATAAATCTTTGAACATATCTGATGTAGCAATTTCCGGCTTCCAATCAATAAAATTTCTGATCTTAGTGTTGTCGAACATCTGATAATCGGCATCAATAGGACGTAAACGATCTGTATCTGTTACAACTTCTATATCATTGCGAGTACTAAAACCTAATAATATTTCAATAACTTCAGGAAGCTTAAATGCCTCTTCACCTGCAATATTGAATGCCTCACCACAAGGCACGTTGCCCTTTTCGCTCTCGAGAGCAAGAAGGTAATACGCTCTAACCGCATCTCTAGCATCTTGGAATGTCCTAACACTTGCAAGATTACCAAGCTTTAATTTGGGTTCTTGATAGCCTGCTTCGATAAGAGCAATTTGCTTTGCAACAGTACTTTCAAAGAATACATCACTTCGTCTCGGACCTGTATGAGTCCCCATACGCGTCACAAAGGTCTTAATGCCATATGCTTCGCCGTAAAACTGGCCAAGGTAGTCTGTTCCAATTTTACTGATACTATATGGACTAGCGCCATGAAATTGTGATTCCTCATTCAAAGCTTCACCAACTTTTGCTCGACCATATACTTCACTAGATGAACAAACATGTACCACGGGATTGTAGCCGTCTGCTGCTTTTAACTTGCGAACACATTCAAGTAAGTTAGCCGTACCGATAATATTGGTCTGTAGAGTCTCAATAGGGATATCAAAAGAAGTCCTAGGAAAGGACTGCGCTGCTAAATGAAAAATAAAACTAGGACGCTTTGAATCGATTAGCTCATAAAGAGATGCAAAGTCATTTAAGTCAGCGTACTCAACAGAAACACGCTCTTTAGCATTGATCTTTTCTGTCAGTTGATAAATGTTATCCATTGGCTCCTGCCAACGCATCATTCCAACGACGTCGTAATCTGTTTCATTCAAAAGATAGTCGGCAAGCTGTGAGCCTACTTGTCCAGTAAAACCGGTAATCAGAACGTTTTTCATTTTTAATTGTACTCCTTGATAGATTCTTTATACGATTTTGCAGGTCTCTTTAAAATCGCATCTAAATATTTACTTTCAGTATTTATTCTCTTAGGTCTACCTTTCCAAAAGCTAACTGGAGCTTCCGTAAAAGAATAGGTCAAATTTGGATGTTTTTGGTCCGCTAATTCTTTCACTATATCCTGTCGACTTACAAGTTGATGACCGGAAAAATTTACAGTTCTGGTTTCTATGTCATTCCAGTTTACAATGATATTTTTTATACCCAATAACACGTCATCAAGCGAAATAACGTTGCGTTCAAATCCGTCAAAGACATCAAGGTTTTTTCCTAATTCTGCATGCTCAGCTACCATCAGAGAAAACTTATCATCTTTGGCTAAAACATATGAAAATCGAACAACAAAGAAATTCTCATTACCTTTAAAACTCTCTTCAACTTGAGATTTCATCTTCCCATATTGACCAAACGGTTTCGTTTCTGAGTCATCAAAACAAAGTTTATTAGCAGACCCAAACACAGCATCACTTGACGAAAATATGACTTTTACGCCTTTGACAATAAGCTTGTCGATGAGAAGAATCGTATTAGTTACATTAATATTATAAGCTTGATCGAAATTCTTTTCACACAAGTCAGGGGAGGATATAGCCGCAAGAAAAACAACGACATCATCTTTTTGGACTCTAGAAAGTAAATCATCAAATTTGTTGCTAGATAGGTCTAAAGACACATCACAGTTAGTTCTTCCGACGGTAAACTTATTAGAAAAATCTAATTTTTTGTATAAAGAATCTCCAACAAAACCTGAAGATCCAAATATATAAACATTATTTTCAAAATTCATAAAAACCTAACTAGAAAGTTAATAAATAAACCAAATATTATAACTCAATTTTCTCTCTTCGAAGGGGGTAATAATACCTTCCCTTTTAAATATTTATATAATCTAACATCAACCAAAGATGCATAAATATATGATATAAAAATTGATATCGAAACGAACATTAAAATTTCTGTATATGGGGATTCTTTCCCCTGATACATTATCCCTGTTATCAAAAGTGGAAAATGAAGTAGATACAACGGAAAACTAATATAGCCTAAAAACTGAAAAATATTACTACTCATCATTTTTTTTATTGGGGAACGCTCACCTAAGAAATCTACTCCCATTAATGGTATGAACGATAAAATAAAGAAGTAATCTGCTCTATTTGAATGTGCTGGTTGATAGTAAATACCTAGCATACAAACAAAAAATGAGACCCCACATAAAAATTTCTATATGCTTGTATGATGTGAAATATTTCTTTGATGAGAAAAGTGTATAGCACGCAGATCCAAGGAGCATTGAAGATACAGCATAAATAAAGTTGTATAAACCGTAAAAACCACTACTTCCAAGACCTGTTTCTGAATTCCAGGCTAGAAGTGAAAACAGTAGTAATGCAACTATAAACCTTACTAATATACTCATTTTAACGAATATGAGTGGGATTAAAAGTGAGGCCCATAACTCTATACTAATACTCCATGCCGGACCATTAATTACATAAAAGTCGCTATCAAAAACACCATGAATTAAAGAGAAGTTTTGAATCCATAGCCAGACACTAAAGACATCTTCAGGGGGAAGATAACCTCCTGTTTTTGCATTGAAAGCGTAGATACAAAGCATAGCCGTTGTTGATATAAATACCAGTGGCCACAACCGCAAAATGCGAGTAATAAAATAACTAGAAAACTTTTCTTCTTTACCATGCGCATGAGTTAAAACAAAGCCTGATATCATAAAGAAAAATACTACACTTAAGTGCGGTCCTTTAAAAGGTACATCGTTGGTCCAATTTGAAACTGCATTAAATGCATGATTTAGCAAAACAGTAAAAGCGAATAGCCCTCGAAATCCATCGATAGCAGAAAATCTTTGTATGTTCATTGTAATATATTCATTATAAGGTAGATTATATTGTACGAATAGAAAATGTTATGGCTTGATTAAAATTGTCATCGATTGCGAGAATATATTCTACATTATAATATATTCTCATCCAAACACGACTTTCTTCAATAACTAGGTGACTCACTTGAGAATCATCGAGGCTTGATCTAAATAATAATGATTTCATTCCCTCTAAAAAAAACTGTACATCTGCATATTCTTTCGATAAGTTAACATCACCTATTTTCAGATCAACTATGTATGGGTTTTCATATTTATTAAACTCCAATCCATAACTGGTTAGCTTCATCATCATGTTATATTTAATATACACAGAATCGCTGCTACCTTCAGCTATAACAACTCCATCCTCGATACATACCAACCTATCAGAAAGTAATCGCAATTGAGCTTCATCATGGGAAACTATTATCACAGTGGTATTAGATTTTATTTTTTCCTTAATACTGCTTTGAGCCTTTTCTGCAAATGTCACATCACCAACACCAAGAACCTCATCAATAAGTAACACCTCTGGAGTTGTATACATAGCAATAGAAAAGCCTAACCTTGCTAGCATACCCGATGAATAATTCTTAATCGGCTTTTCATAAAACTCTTTTAGCTCTGAATATTCTTTTATATCATCAATAAGATTCTTAATATGTGATAATCTATGTCCAAGCAACATTCCACTAATTATAGTATTTTGCCTTCCTGATAAATTAGGATCAAAGCCAGCTTGTAGTGCCATTAATGAAACGCTTTGTGTGTTAATATGAATATTACCACCATCAGGTTTAATAATTCCAGCCAAGATTCTTAGTAATGTTGACTTTCCCGCACCATTACGGCCAATGATGCCTAATGTCTCACCTTTAAATACATCAAATGTAATATCTTTTAAGGCTGTGTGTTGATCATAAGAAAAAAGACTAGTTCTTTCCTTATAGATAACACTAACGTTTTTTAATTCTATGGCTTTATCAATAGTCATTTTTGTACTACTCTCGGCAAGATATATTCTAGTTTTTTAAAAGCGAATAAACATACCGAAATAATGGTTAAAGACAATATGATTACATATAACAACAGGTCCAAATTAGGAACTGTTTTGTACATTAATACATCGCGATATGAACTTAACATAACCGCCATTGGGTTTACGAAAAAGATCTTTGACTCCATTGCAGGTATATCTCTATAGTTAAAGAAAATACCAGAACAGAACATCATTATTTGCAATCCTGTTTCAATCACAAAGGAAAAATCCCGAACAAATGGAACTATTAATGAGACGGCTAATGAGAACGCTACTATAAGTAATAATTGAATTAAAACTATAGGAATAAACCAAAGCAAGACTGAGTTGTATTCATAACCATAAATTAGTAAAAATACGAAAAGCAATAGAAACACTAGGATTTGTTTTATTGCATCTTGTAATATGAAAGTTAAAGGAAAGAATATCTTAGGTACATGTACCTGACTCATCAGGTACTTACCTTGTATAATGCTTCCCTGAGCGTGACTCACGCTACGCCCAAACCATATCCAAGGAATCAATCCAGTTAGCAAAAAAGGGACATAATCAGGCCCACCTTGCTTAAGCAAAAAAGAAAAAACTAAATAGTAAATAGCCATTTGCAATAGTGGCTCAATAATCCACCATGCATAACTAAGGTAATTGATCGAAGCTTCTGACTTTAAATTAAGCTTGGCTTTTATCCATACTAGCTCTAAAGTTCTAAAGGGCATGCGGCTCATAACGAGTTTCTCTTAAATAATGCTTTAAAAAACACATTCAATTTCATTTTTTTAGCAAAGATGGAAAAGTAATAAATATGAACTAATAACGGATAAATACCGAAAATACCATTAATTTCACGATTAAACCTCCTACTATTCTTTAGAATATAAGAAAGTCGAAATTCATCAAATTCTCTACCGATATCATCCACATCATGAGTTACAATTAATTTATCTTGATAGTAGCCATTTAAGCTCATTTTTTTGGACAGTCTATGAGTAAATGTCAGATCATCGAAATAAAGAAAGTAGTCAGTTGGTATTAACGATGAGTATTTGAAAATTCCGTCATTGTAGATTGTTAACCCAATAAAACTAGCGGCTTCAATTGAACCACTTATCTCACCAAAGTTTCGACGATTTATCAAAAATTTTAGACTTTTCTTTATTGAACTAGGTACAAAGTTCATCGGTCTATTCATATTTAGTCTAATTTTATTCTTATTGATAACTTGAGGAGCTAAATAAGCATAATTACTCCCAAGGTTCTTATAAGAACTTTTGATTTCATCTAAAAAATCTTCACCAAAAAAGGCATCATCATCTAAAAACGTAATGACAAACTTATCATATTTTTTTTCTAGGTGCTCAAGACCAGTAAAAAAGCCAAATGAAGCCCCTTTATTCTGATCAAGCTTAATTACACTAATTCTAGAATCCTTTTCTGAAAATTCGTCTAAAATATCCCGTGTTAACGATGATGAATTATTATCAACAACAACTATTTCGTCCAAAGAGGTGCGTAATAGTTGTTGGATTGAGTCTTGCAACTTTTGAGTCCGATTATAGGACACAATCACAACTGTAAATATCATATTCCGCTTTTTAGACAATAATTTTCGAAGCACTCAATCGCTTCCTTAATACATACATCCATATCAAGATAACGATAAGTCGCTAGCCGGCCAACAAAAGTTATATTCTTTTCTTTTTTCGAGCGTGCTTCATATAAATTCCAAACATCATCTCCCGATACGTGTCGAACTGGGTAATATGGAATGTCACCATCCTCACACTTTTTGCTGTACTCTTTATACATGACACTTTTTTCATGCTTTTCCCACGGAGTGAAGTATTTATGTTCCGTAATTCGAGTAAATGGGACATTTTCATCACAGTAAGACATTACAGCACAACCCTGGTAATCATCTTCACTATAAAATTTTTCGAACTTTAAAGTTCGATATTCTAGTCTACCAAATTCGTAGTTATAAAAGTGATCTATAGCTCCTGAGAAAAATACATGTTCATAGCCCTCTTCATCTATGAGTTTATCCACATCTTCTTTAACTAACTTAACATTTAACACTAACTCAATATTAGGATGATTTAGCATATTCTCAAAAATAGCAGTATAACCATCTCTTGGAATACCTTGGTATTGATGTGAAAAGTAGTTATCATTGTAATCAAACCGGACAGGCAAACGCTTCAATACAGATGCAGGAATATCTGTAGGATCCATCCCCCACTGTTTTTTTGGATAGCCGTAGAAAAAAGTTTTATATAAATCATCACCAACAAATTTTACAGCTTGCTCTTCAAATGACTTCGGTGCCTGGATACTCTGGTCACCTTTCGACTCAATTAATTGCTTAGCTTCTGTGGGAGAGAGAGCAGCTCCATAAAACTGATTTATCGTGTGAAGATTTACAGGTAGTGAGTATACCTTTCCGTTAGCAGTTGCCTTCACTCTTGTTATGTAAGGTTCAAAATCTCCCCACTTGTTAACAAAATCCCAAACCATTTTATTATCTGTATGAAAAATATGTGGCCCGTAGACGTGGACATTTATGTTAGTTTTTTCATCCCTCTTATCGAAGCAGTTACCGCCAATATGTGCTCTATCATCTACTACTTTTACCTTCACTCCCTTTTCGGCGAGCAACCTTGCGATTGTAAGTCCACTAAAACCTGAACCAATGATTAGTATTTTTTTCATTTTTTCTTCAACTTATGAAATTTAATTAGTTTTTCAATGCCACATGCGAGGCTAACACTAGCCTGCCAATCTAGCTCTTGCTTAGCCCTACTCACGTCTAACTTAACACTATTTTCAATATCAATAGATTGGTCACCCAGCTTTTTTTCTACACTGGTACTCATTTTTTGCTCAATCATATTGATAAGTTCAGTTAGTGAGGTCGGAACTCCCGAACCTATATTAAAAGCCTTTTGTTGTCCCTTATATTCAATCACCTTTATAAAAGCATCTGTAAGATCACCAATATAAACATAATCTCGCTTATTTTTTAGCGAACCAACTATCGTCAATGGTAATCCCTTCGATACCCTATTTAAGAATATAGGTATAACTCCTTGGTTCCCCTCTAAGTTTTGCTCTTCACCATAAGGGTTTGAGATCCTGAGGGATACCGCCTGCTTGTCATACTTTTGCGCAAGATAATTCAAATAAACTTCTGTAGTAGCCTTATTCACCCCATATGAAATGTTCGGGTTGTATCCATCGCTTTCGTGAAACACTTTATCCGACTGTCCGTAAACCGTTCCGCCTGATGATGCAAATATGATTTTTTCGCAGCCACTCTCATAAAGACTTCTAAATAAGCGAGTATTCGCCAACATGTTGTCTAACAGATCTTTATCTAAGTCCGTTTCTGACGCTGATGGAAACATTGTCGTCGCTAAATGTATAGCCGTCTTTACATTGTTTGAATCTATAATTCTGCTCAGTTGCCCTTTATCGATAGCGACTTCAAGGTAACTAAGCTCAAGCCACTTGAAATTCTTACTTAACTCAGGCAAAGAATCAGGTTTCCCTACAACATCTAAGGCAACTGTTGGTATATTGTTATCTAGTAATTTGCGAATCAACGCTTTACCAACAAATCCGGCGCCACCAGTAATTAACACTCCGTTATGTTGTGATTCCATTAGTCACCTTTAGCTAGATTAATGATGTATCTACCGTAGTCGTTTTTACTCATAGGAGTAGCATTCTTGATTGCTTCTTCCTTAGATAGCCATCCATTTCGTAAAGCAATTTCCTCAAGGCAAGCCACTTTCAATCCTTGAACATGTTCAATTGTTTGTACAAAAGAAGACGCTTCATGAAGGCTCTCATGTGTACCGGTATCTAGCCACGCAAAACCGCGACCTAGTAGCTCAACGTTCAATGAGCCATCGTTTAGGTACATCTCATTAAGGGTCGTTATTTCTAGCTCACCACGCTCAGATGGCTTCACTTGCTTTGCCATTTCAACCACACGGTTATCGTAAAAATATAAGCCTGTAACTGCATAATTTGATTTTGGCGTTGCTGGCTTTTCTTCAATAGATACCGCTTTCATGTTTTCATCAAACTCAACAACACCAAAACGCTCCGGATCTTTCACTTGATAACCGAAAACCGTTGCTCCAGATTCTCTTGATGCCGCATTTTGTAAGGTTTGTGAAAATGACTGACCGTAGAAAATATTATCTCCAAGGACTAAACACACACTGTCATCACCAATAAACTCTTCACCAATGATGAAAGCTTGAGCCAACCCGTCAGGGCTTGGTTGAATTGCATATTCAAGGTTAATACCAAAATCAGAGCCATCACCTAACAAACGCTTGAAACCCGCATTATCTTCCGGCGTAGTGATAATCAAAATATCTTTAATACCAGCGAGCATTAATGTAGAAATCGGGTAAAACACCATTGGCTTGTCATAAATCGGCAACAGTTGTTTCGACACGCCACGTGTAAGTGGATATAAACGTGTTCCTGAACCACCTGCTAATACAATACCTTTCATTATTTATCTCCTGCCATGACACCTAGACGCTCACGTTGATAACTACCATCTTGTACGTTTTGACACCACTTGGCATTGTCTAGGTACCATTGAACTGTCTTACGAAGACCTGTCTCAAACGTCTCCTCTGGCGTCCAACCCAATTCACGTTGCATCTTAGATGAGTCAATGGCATAGCGACGGTCATGACCAGGACGATCTTGAACATACGTTATTTGCTCTGCGTATTTGCTCCCTTTTGGTACTAGAGCGTCAAGGATTTCACAAATCGTGTTCACAACTTCAATGTTTTTCTTTTCGTTATGGCCACCAATATTGTAAGTCTCGCCGACTTTACCTTCGGTAACTACTTTGTAGAGCGCTCGAGCATGGTCTTCTACGAACAACCAGTCACGAATCTGGTCACCTTTACCGTAGATAGGAAGGTCTTTTCCTTCTAGAGCATTCAAGATGACAAGTGGGATCAATTTTTCAGGGAAGTGGTATGGGCCATAGTTGTTTGAGCAATTAGTGACGATAGTTGGCAGGCCGTAAGTACGCAACCATGCACGCACTAAATGGTCACTTGATGCTTTTGAGGCAGAGTAAGGGCTAGATGGCTCATAAGATGTCGTTTCCAAGAACATTGGTAGCTCAGCACCTTCTGGAACCTCATCTGGGTGAGGCAGGTCACCATAAACTTCATCAGTAGAGATATGATGAAAGCGAAAATCTGTTTTTACATGATCTTCAAGATTATTCCAGTATTCGCGCGTGGCTTCTAGTAGCGTGTATGTACCAACTATATTCGTCTCAATAAATGCTGCAGGCCCAGTGATAGAACGGTCAACATGCGATTCAGCGGCTAAGTGCATTACCGCATCCGGTTTGTGCTCAGCGAACACTCGGTCAAGATCTGAACGCTTGCAAATATCCACTTGCTCAAATGCGTAACGTTCGCTCGAGTCCACTTCGATAAGAGATTCTAAATTACCTGCGTAAGTCAGCTTATCAACGTTTATTACGCTGTCAGATGTATTATTTATAATGTGACGTATAACTGCTGAGCCGATAAAACCAGCGCCACCGGTGACTAATATCTTCACAAAAACTCCTAAAATAAAGCTTTAAAACCAAAAAACCTAACACGCACGAGTAATATCCGTTAGGCACGCTACCGCCCATTGGTCACAAAGCGAAACCACACTACGCATTCAAAGTTAAAAATGTAAATATCTCCATTATCTATGTATCAACGAATATAATCAAAAAAAAATCTAGTTGTGTGCGTGATGAAGCTAACGCTATGTACACCAAACCCAAAATCTCGCTATACTCCTAGCCTATAAATTTTCGCCCAATAACGAATAAGAGTTCAAGATATGCAAGAGTTAGTGCCATTTGTTCAAGAGAATATGATTTTAGCCATCGTATGGATCGGCTTGGTTGTTGCCATCATTGCTAACGTTATCAAGACATCAAACGCAGCCTACAAAGAGATCACGGCAGCGCAAACCACACACATGATTAACCGTGAAAACGGTGTTGTGGTTGATATTCGTACTAAAGATGAGTTCAAAAAGGGCCATATTACGGACGCAGTTCACATTTTGCCGTCAGATATCAAAGCAAATAGCTTTGGTAGCCTTGAAAGCCACAAAGCAGACCCAATCATCGTAGTATGCAAGACAGGTCAAACTGCTCAAGAAAGCGCGAACTTGCTGGTTAAAGCAGGTTTCGAAAACGTAAGCGTACTGAAAAGTGGCTTAGTGGCTTGGAGCGAAGCGAATCTACCTTTAGTTAAAGGTAAAAAATAGGTTAAAGGCAAGAAGTAAGCTGACCTGATTCAACGAATATGACTTTAAGGTTTTGTCCGGCAGATATGACGAACAAAACCTAATTTAAATTTTTAAGGACAAGAAAATGGCTGAAGCAGCACAACAAGACGCACAACAAAACTTCGCAATCCAACGTATCTTCCTAAAAGACGTATCTTTCGAAGCGCCAAACTCTCCAGACATGTTTCAAAAAGAGTGGAACCCAGATGTAAAACTGGATCTAGACACTCAAAGCCGTGAACTTGGCGAAGGTGTTTACGAAGTCATCCTACGTCTAACGGTTACGGTTAAGAACGCAGAAGACACTGCATTCCTTTGTGAAGTTCAACAAGGCGGTATCTTCTCTGCTAGCGAAATGGAAGCTGGCCAACTGGCTCATTGCCTAGGTGCATTCTGCCCGAACATCCTGTTCCCATACGCTCGTGAAACGATTTCTAGCCTAGTGGTTAAAGGTACGTTCCCACAACTGAACCTAGCACCTGTAAACTTCGATGCTTTGTTCATGAACTACCTACAGAACCAAGCTCAACAAGCTGAAGGCGAGCAGGCTTAAGTCTCAAAGTAGAACTTAATCCTAACGTTTCAAACGCTAGTTAACTCTTAAATGCACATCGTAACTTCTGCGATGTGCATTTTTTCTTTACACTGTACTAAGATAGAAAGCCTTCTGATTATTAGGAAGCTTTTCCAGAATTCTTCGATTTCCCTCATTATTTTTAGGTGGAAGCATGACAGACACAACTCGCCCGACTAACACGGCAGACGCTTACGGCAAAGAAATCGCCATGACGGTCATTGGCGCTGGTTCTTACGGAACCTCTTTAGCGATATCTCTAGCGCGTAACGGTGCCAATGTTGTTCTTTGGGGACATGATCCTGTTCATATGAATCGCCTTGAATCAGAGCGTGCGAACAATGAGTTTCTACCAAATATAGAATTCCCAGAAAGTCTGATCATTGAATCTGACTTAGAAAAAGCAGTGACTTCAAGCCGCGATCTTTTGCTTGTCGTCCCGAGCCACGTATTTGGCGTTGTGCTTAACAGCGTTAAACCTTACTTAGCCTCAGACTCTCGCATCTGTTGGGCGACCAAAGGCTTAGAGCCAGAAACCGGTCGTTTACTTAAAGATGTCGCACACGATGTGCTTGGTGATGGATACTCGTTAGCGGTCCTATCAGGGCCAACCTTCGCCAAAGAGTTAGCGATGGGCATGCCAACGGCTATCTCTGTCGCTTCACCAGATGAAGTATTCTTAGAAGAGCTGCAAGAGAAGATCCACTGCGGTAAAACATTCCGCGTATACGCAAACTCAGATTTCATCGGCATGCAACTTGGCGGCGCGGTGAAAAATGTTATCGCAATTGGCGCAGGCATGTCGGATGGCATTGGTTTTGGTGCCAATGCTCGTACTGCACTGATCACGCGTGGTTTAGCTGAAATGAGTCGCTTAGGCGCTGCACTGGGTGCACAACCCGAAACCTTTATGGGTATGGCAGGGCTGGGCGATCTAGTACTAACCTGTACTGATAACCAATCACGTAACCGTCGTTTTGGATTGGCTTTAGGTTCAGGTAAAGACGTCGATACTGCACAAGAAGAGATCGGCCAAGTGGTCGAAGGCTATCGCAACACTAAAGAAGTTTGGTTACTATCCGAACGTATGGGTGTTGAGATGCCAATTGTTGAACAAATCTATCAAGTGCTGTATCAAGGGAAAGATGCCCACTTAGCGGCACAAGATCTGCTTGCTCGAGACAAGAAGTCAGAGCGATAACATCGCTTATTAAGTCGTGGAATAAAATAGATAAAATGGATGGAAAAATGAAACACTGTGAACAGCAAAAGGTTTGGCAATGCATTGTGAAGGAAGCTCGACAGCAGTCAGAGCAAGAACCTATGCTTGCGAGTTTTTACCATGCCACCATTATCAACCACGAAAGCTTAGGCGCTGCGCTAAGTTACATCCTAGCAAACAAATTAAAGACGGCTTCAATGCCCGCAATGGCGGTGCGTGAGGTGGTTGAACAAGCATTTAAGCAAGATCAATCGATTATTGATGCGGCTGCTTGTGATATCTGCGCGACGGTAAATCGAGATCCTGCGGTCGAGATGTACTCGATGCCTTTGCTTTATCTGAAAGGCTACCACGCTTTGCAAGGTTACCGAGTGGCTAACTGGCTATGGAAGCAAGGGCGTATTGCGCTTGCCACTTACCTACAGAACCAAATTTCAGTTGCTTGCCAAGTGGATATTCACCCGGCGGCTCGTATCGGTAAAGCTATCATGCTTGATCACGCGACAGGCATTGTGATTGGTGAAACAGCCGTCGTTGAAAATGATGTATCGATTCTTCAAGACGTTACTTTAGGGGGTACGGGTAAAGAAGGTGGCGATCGTCACCCTAAGATCCGAGAAGGCGTGATGATTGGTGCAGGTGCTAAAATCCTCGGCAACATTGAAGTGGGTGAAGGCGCTAAGATTGGTTCTTGCTCTGTGGTTCTACAAGCCGTACCACCTCATACAACAGTCGCTGGGGTTCCTGCAAAAATTGTAGGCAAACCAAAAACCGATAAACCATCTTTAGATATGGACCAAGGGTTCAACGGTCGCTCGCAAAACTTCATCCATGGTGATGGGATTTAAGAGCAGATACGGGATTCGATTCAGCGGAATTCGAAAAATTAAGAGCAGATGAATACAACTAAATGACGATAATGATGAAACAAATTCGAGCCATTAGCCGGACTCTTCTAGTATCTGCTAGCCTTTGCGCTGCTCTTTTATCTACATCGTCATTTGCCGCCTCTCAGGGGGAACTGAAAGGCGTATCGAGTGAAATATCTCGCCAACAAAAAAACCTGTCCTCACAACAGAAAAAACTCGATAGCCTACAAGCAAGCCTCAAGAAACAAGAGCTATCCATCGCTTCACTTGAAAAAGCGATTCTAGACAGTAAAAAGCAGCTCAATACGGCTAATGCAAATATTGCTAACTTAGACACCAAGATTAAAGCGCTTACGGCTCAGAAAAAAGTCCATACCGATAAATTAGAGCAACTGATTCAGACATACTACATGACAAGTCGAGCTAAAGCTTCTTCTCACATCCTCAACACCGGTGTAGAAGAAGATCGCATCAGTCATTATTACCAGCACCTTGCCAAAGCTCGCTCCGCAACCATTAAAACGATTGAACAGACGCAACTTGAATTAGAAGAAAGCCACAAACAGCGTCAACTCGAGCAAGAACAAATCGCAACATTGTTAAAACAGCAAACCACTAAGCGTGACAAGTTGTCTCAGACTCAAACACAACGTAAGAAAACCGTTGGCAGTATTAAGAAGAATATTTCTGGCGACAAAAATTACTTGGCTGAACTTCAGCGAAATGAAACTCGCCTGAAAGCTGAAATAGCAAAAGCAGAAAAAGCGGCTCGAGAACGACGTAATGCAGTCCCGATGGATGGCCTAGCAAAACGTAAAGGTAAGCTACCTTGGCCGATCAAAGATAAAGTTCTACATAACTACGGTTCACGTCAAACGGGGCAAATTAACTGGAAAGGCATGGTGATCAACGCCAAGTACGGTCAGCAGGTTAAATCCGTTTACTCAGGTACGGTGGTATTTGCCGAGTATCTGCGAGGCTATGGTTTAGTGGTTCTTCTCGATCATGGTAAAGGTGATATGACGCTCTATGGCTTTAACCAAGCACTACTGAAGAAAGAAGGTGACAAGGTTAAAGCTGGCGAAGCGATTGCGCTTGCTGGTGACACTGGAGGCCAAACGCGCCCTTCACTGTACTTTGAGATTCGCAGAAACAGCCAAGCCCAAAACCCGAAGAGTTGGTTAGTTCGATAAAGAGCAGATACGGGATGCGGTATCTTTCTTCGAATCCCGTATACCGCTTACTCGTCTCTTTCTATTTAGAGTTCAACGCCCTTACACCATCTTCCAATAATGTCAGCTGCTCAAAACCTTGAGCTGTCGCAATCGGTTTAACCGTCGCGATCATCTGCAGCATTCCTTGATGAACCACTTGCTCGGTAATTTGAGCTTTTGGAGACATCGCAGACTGATACGCCAACCAACCCGATGCGATCAAGTGAAGAGAAGTGACCATCGATTTCATTTCCGTATCCGTTGCTTTGAGCAGGTTCAACTCAACGAAGGCTCGCATGATATCGACAAGATTCGTTTGCAGCTTTTCTTGTACGGCCATGTAATCAAGGTGGAGTTTTTCATCACGTGACAATATTTCAGGCAGATTCGCATAGAAGAATCGGTACTTCCACATCAGTGTGAAGATAGAATCTAAGTAAGTCTTTAGTAACGTCAGGCTTTCTTGTTGGCCTTGAATCGGTGTGAACCTTTCAAGTAACTCTGTCGAATAGAGAGTAAAGATGTCACGGACAATTTCTTGCTTGTTGCGGAAATGGTAGTAGAGGTTACCAGGGCTAATCTCGATATGCTCAGCAATATGATTGGTCGTAATACTACGCTCACCGTGCTCATTAAAAAGCTCTAGAGCAGAGTAAACAATCTTGTCACGTGTTTTCATTAGTTATTAGTATCCCTATCCGTTTAGAGGTTCAGTATATCGCCACTAAACGGATAGATCGAGCTGTTAACATCTGGTCTAATTAGCATTAGCTAAAATAGAGCCGAATCAATCACTGCCAAACAGATCTCGTGTGTACACCTTATCTGCAACGTCTGCGATTTCTTCCACCATTCTGTTAGATACAATCACATCCGATACAGCTTTGAACTCTTCTAGGTCAGAATAAACCTTCGAGTTAAAGAAATGCTCTTCCTCTAACACAGGTTCGAATACGACCACTTCGATACCCTTAGCTTTCAAACGCTTCATTATCCCTTGAATCGACGATGCTCGAAAGTTGTCGGAGCCAGCCTTCATGATCAAACGATAAATACCGACAATTTTAGGCGAGCGCTTAATAATTGAATCCGCAATGAAGTCTTTTCGGGTACGGTTTGCATCAACAATCGCACCCACAATGTTGTTTGGTACATCTTGATAGTTTGCTAATAGTTGCTTGGTGTCTTTTGGTAAGCAGTAACCACCGTAACCAAATGAAGGGTTGTTGTAATGATTGCCGATACGAGGGTCTAAGCCAACACCTTCTATGATCTGACGAGAATCCAAGCCATGCGCTTCCGCGTAAGAATCAAGCTCATTGAAATAAGAAACACGCATCGCTAAGTAGGTATTTGAGAACAGTTTTACTGCTTCGGCTTCCGTTGAGTTAGTAAACAAAACATCGATACTCTCTTTTTCTGCGCCTTCAACCAGCAGATTCGCAAACACTTTAGCGCGTTCAGAGCACTCACCAACGATAATACGTGATGGGTGTAGGTTATCGTACAGGGCTTTGCCTTCTCGTAAAAACTCAGGTGAGAACATAACGTTTTCACAGTGCAGTTCTTGCTTAACACGCTCAGTATAACCAACAGGGACCGTTGATTTGATAACCATGACAGCATTTGGATTGATATCCATGACGTCTTTAATGACCGATTCTACAGAGCTGGTATCAAAGTAATTATTTTTTGGATCATAATCGGTTGGTGTAGCAATGATGACAAACTCAGCATCTTTGTAAGCCGCTTTATCCGTTGTTGCCATGAAGTTCAGCGTCTTATTTGATAGAAAGTGCTCAATCTCATTGTCTACAATCGGTGACTGCTTATTGTTTAGCATTGCCACTTTTTCATCGATGATATCTACCGCGACTACTTCATGATGTTGTGCCAAAAGCATAGCGTTTGATAGACCCACATACCCTGTACCGGCTACTGCAATCTTCATGATAATACCTATAGTTTTGAGTAATTAACTCAACATAATTTATAACTTAGCTTGCCGTATCATACTCTGGTTGGGGAATTATTCCACTAGCCCGCTTTATCCATTCCTTGCTATACTCGTGACAGTTTTGTATTCAAAAGAGTTAGAAAATTATGATTATCGTAACGGGTGGTGCTGGCATGATTGGCAGCAATATTGTTAAGGCGCTTAATGAAGCGGGCCACAACGATATTCTAGTCGTCGACAACTTAAAAGATGGTAAGAAATTTAAGAACCTTGTAGACCTAGACATCACGGATTACATGGATCGTGATGACTTCCTAACTCAAGTCATGGCCGGTGATGATTTTGGTCATATTGAAGCTGTTTTCCATGAAGGAGCATGCTCTGCTACCACTGAGTGGGATGGCAAATACATGATGCTCAACAACTATGAATACTCAAAAGAGCTACTTCATTACTGTGTTGAGCGTGAAATTCCTTTCTTGTATGCCTCTTCAGCTGCAACTTACGGTGAGACCGACACTTTCATCGAAGAGCGAGAGTACGAAGGTGCATTGAATGTCTACGGCTATTCAAAACAACAATTTGATAACTACGTTCGTCGCTTAACCGCGGATGCAGCAGCACACAACGAAACGCTTTCGCAAATCGTAGGGTTTCGTTACTTCAATGTTTATGGTCCACGCGAGCAACACAAAGGCAGCATGGCCTCTGTCGCTTTCCACCTAAACAACCAAATGAATGCCGGTGAAAACCCGAAATTGTTCGCAGGTAGCGAAACCTTTAAGCGTGATTTTGTGTATGTAGGTGATGTTGCGGCTGTAAACTTGTGGTTCTTAGAGAATGGGGTATCAGGCCTCTTTAATCTAGGTACTGGCAATGCTGAGTCGTTTGAAGAAGTCGCCAAGGCAGTTATCAAGCACCATGGTAAAGGCGAAATCGAAACGATTCCTTTCCCTGAGCATTTAAAAGGTGCTTACCAAGAATTCACTCAAGCAGACCTAACGAAGCTTCGCGGTACAGGTTGCGATATCGAGTTTAAAGCAGTAGCCGATGGCGTTGCTGAGTACATGAAGATCGTAAACGCTTAACGGTATATTTCAGATTAGGACCAATAATACACCCTACTTTTAGCGTATATTATTGGGAATGTCTAACGAATATAATCATTCCCAGAGTGACCGATATTAAGTTAACTCTCTGATTTAAATAATGTAGTGAATGAATGACCACACAACGCAATGATTTTGATCCAAAAGCTTACAATCCTGAGTTTGAATGGGGTTTTCTAGCACCTAAATACTGGGGAACTTGGATTGCTGTTTTGTTATCGTCTTTAGTCTGCTTCTTACCTAATAGCATTCGTTTAGCATTAGCTAAGTTTATGGCTAAGCAAGCTGTAAAAATTAAGAATAAGGCTAACCGCCGGGCTCGAGTGAATCTTGAGATGTGTTTCCCTGAGCAATCTATCGAAGAGCGCGAAGAAACTCTCTATCAGTCATACGTTACTTCCATCTCATTTTTGATGGGATTTGCTTCACTGACACTCAAGAGTAAAACTTGGCTAGAGAATAACACTGCGATAAACGGCCTGAGCAATCTAACCGATATTACAGACAGTGGCGAGAATGTGATCTTGCTGGTGCCACACACATGGGCTATCGATATCCCAGCGGTATTATTAGCTTCACGCAATTTACCTGTATCTGCGATGGCGAAAGCACAAAAAAACAAACTCAGTGACTGGCTAATGCACCGACAGCGCGTGCAATACGGCGGTCGTGTTTATGATCGCAGCGGTGGTATCAAACCTTTCATCAAGTCGGTACGTGATGGGTACCTGGGTTACTACCTCCCTGATGAAGATCTTGGCCGTGAGCACAGTGTCTTCGTTGACTTTTTCGCGACTCAAAAAGCAACTATCTCAGGCCTTGGTCGCCTATCAAAACTAAGTAAAGCTAAAATTGTGCCCTTGTTTGCTCAATACGATAGCAGTACAGGCCAATACGCCTTGGACTTCTACCCTGCTCTACCCTTCCCAACAGGAAGCGAAGAAGAGGACGCACGTATGATGAACCAATGTATTGAAAGTTACGTGAGCAAAAACCCAGAGCAATATATGTGGATCTTAAGACTGCTTAAGACTCGCCCTGATAGCAATATAAATCCTTATAGTGGTTAGCATTACATTAAACAGTATGAATATTATTAACAGAAAGCAGATTTATACAGCAATCTTACTATTACCTTACTTTTTTGCTGTTACAGGCATGTTAGTTTTAGATAGTGGTGATAAGAAAATGATCCCACTATTTTTGATTAGTATCATCGGCAGTATATTAGTATTTAAAAAAGAAACTATATTAAATAACATACAGAGCCAGTTTGTGTGGTTAATTGGCATTTCATGTATATATACTATCTTTAGCTATTATTATCACGGATCCAGTTCTAGAGAGCTAAGAGCACTGATTGGACTTACTCTTTTCCTTATAGCTTTTCCATACCATATACTTACTCAAAAAGTAATTCAATGGGTAGTTTTGATCGGTAGTTTGGCAATATTTGTCAATAGCGTCTATTTCAATGTTTATATCAGTACAGGGCGTAATGCTGGTTATATAAATCCGATACCTTACTCAACTGCATGCGCATTGATATCCATAATCGCGTTTTCTTTATTGCTAGGTAATTCTCCTTTAAAGGGTAAAACCCTTCCTTTGGTCGCTTTTCTGCTGTCGTTACCTCCTATAATCCTAAGTGAAACTAGAGGGATTTGGTTGGCGTTTACTTTAAGTATCTTTATTATAATCGCAGTTAAATGTATTAAAAATCCTCCTTCGAGAAAATATATACTATTTACACTTATACTCACAGCCATTCTAACTTCTACTGGCGCCTTCTTATTTAAAGATAAAATAAATGAGAGATATAACCAAACCATCTATGAAGTCAAAAAGATTCAATCAGGCGATTATAGTACATCCGTTGGGCTTAGGTTACAAATGTGGATGTTAGCTCCGGAATTAATAAAACAAAAACCAATACTAGGGCACGGACAAGAACAACGGGATATATTAAAAGGTAAGTTAGAACATGGTGAAATATCTAGATCGCTATATCACTATGCTTCAGCCCACTTCCACAATCAGTTTTTAGATAAAATGGTTAAGTCTGGGGTTATAGGAACGATGCTAGTAATTGGACTTCTGCTTTATCCACTAATGATGGTGAGGAAATCACCACCATCCGATGCATATATAATAATTGGTTTGGTTAGCTTATTTTTCATCGCAGGTTTAACTGATGTACCTTTTAATCACCCTCAACCTTTAATGTTATATTTATTATTTCTAATTCCTATTTGCTCAAGATGTAAGAGAGTTACCAATGACTAAAATATTTGTCATAAATTTAGAATCTTCCACAGATAGAAAAGAAAACATTAGTCGCCAACTAGATGAACTATCTCTTCCTTTTGAGCTATTTTCTGCTGTGGATGGAAGAACATTCCCCCCTCACCCACTACTAAACCTTTACAATAATGATTTAAGCCAAACATACCGAGCAAAAACACTAAGCGCTGGTCAGTTAGGGTGTTATGCAAGCCATTACTTATTGTGGCAGAAGTGTGTTGAACTCAATCAACCAATAGTCATAATTGAAGATGATGCTCTTATATTTAAAGAGGCATTCCTTAACTTCATACAAGATATTAGTGACATCCCCGAAACTGTAGAGTGCATAAGATTATTCAAAAACAAGCGCCGTAAATATGATTCTTACGAAGTGCTCGAAGCGAAATCTACTAGTATTCACAAGTTCACTAAAGGGCATATGAGTGCAACAGCCTATTTCTTAAGACCTTCAGGAGCTAGAAAATTCCTTGAACACTCAAAAGAGTGGTATATGGCTGTAGATATTTATATGGACCGATTCTGGCAAAACGAAGTCGAGTGCTACGGCACTGCAGTACCCTGCTTAACGAACGACCCTAAGTTTGATTCCGATATCGGTTATGAAAAACGCACAAGCACCAGAAGTTTATTCAAGAAATGTAAGCGTGAATGGTTCAATTTAAACGAAACTATCCAGCGTCACCTACATAACATAAAATTCAAATACTCGAAGCGGTAATCCAATGAAAATTCTTATTGCTAGTTCCTACTATCATGCTCGAAATAGTGTACGTCCTGAAGCCGAAATGTTTATAGAAATGGTAAAGCAAGGTCATGAGGTCACAGTTCTTACCCAAGGCGATGCAGAATACGCTCAACGGTTTCAAGAAAATGGCGTAAGAGTTGTTGATGCCTACCCAAATAAAAAGATTTGTTTAAAGACTATCAAAGCTTATAGGGCTGAACTGAACAGCAAAGCCTATGACATTTTTTATGCATTTAATTCTAAGACGATACCAAACGCTGCGTTTGCTTGTATTGGTAAGAAAACAAAATTAATCACATATCGCGGGACTACAGGTGGCCTGTATCGCCATGATCCTTCAGCCTACCTCACTCACCTGCACCCAAAAGTCAGTGGTGTTGTATGCGTATCAAAAGCTGTCGCCAATGACGTTAAAAAGAGAGTTTGGTGCAATAAAGATAATGTAGTTACCATCTACAAAGGTCACGAACTAGACTGGTATACTGTTCAGGAAAATAAGCCAGAAGAGTTTGGCTTAGACTCCAATAATGTCATTGCTGTGTGTGCTGCTCATGTTAGGCCCAGCAAGGGAATTGATGTTCTAATCAGAGCTACACACTTTGTTGATAACCCAAACTTTCATCTTCTTTTAATTGGCAGTGGTTACGAACCTTATTTTGATATGGCGAAAGATAGCCCTATGTCAGAGAGAATACACTTCATTGGTCACAGAAAAGATGTTCCATCCATTATGGCTATGGCTGATTTTCAAATTCAACCATCAATCAGTGGAGAAGGCCTTCCAAGAACGATAGTTGAAGCCATGGCTAATGGGACACCATCCATCGTAACGACAACTGGTGGCTCCCCAGAACTTATTGAAGAAAACGAAACTGGCCACATTGTTCCTGTAAAAAATGCTCAGTCTTTAGGTGAATCTATAAACAACATGGCAAAGAGTAAAGAACGATGTTCAGAAATGGGACATAAAGCAAAGATCAGACTCCAACGCTACTTTTCGTCATCAGAAACAGTTAAACAACACATTCGCTTTTTTGAGAAATTAACGAACAAATAGCTTAGCAATCAAAGGGCAAGTAAGTGGATAACCAACTTGCCCAAACGACCTACTTGTGGTCTTGAATAATTCTGTTTACCACTGCTTTTTGAGTCTCGACTATCGCATTGAGTTGTGCCAAAGAGCTCAATTGGTAATTGCTCTTGTCATTGGCTAAAACTTTAAGCTTCAATTGTAAATTTTTCATATCGTCATTAGAGGCCAGTTTGTACACAGTCACGAGTGACAGCCACTTTCTCGATGAAGATTTAAATAATTTAGCTACATTTCTCTTAAACGTATTTTCTAACAATTTACCAATGGGCATCTTATTAACACTCATAAAAGGTAAGTCGTGTAATATTAGCTCTACATCCATAGATTCAGCAAAGTCATACCACTTTTCATCGTCAAATGCCGGGGAGAAACGAACTCCTTTCCAAGGGATGCGAAGTGCGTCCGCAATAATTGCACCGTGCATGGCCTCAGTCACAACGGACTCACACTCTTGAAGAGCCAACAAAAAAGTCTCGACCGATTGTTTTGCTGTAATGTATGTTAAACCTATCTTCTGGCAAACTTTATCCCAATCGATAAAATCTTCACTACGATGATGAGGTATAAATCCAATCTTCCCTTTTTGTATTTCCGCTTTAGGGAAGTCAACTTCACGAAGGAGATAAGCACCATCTCCAACCACCAGTTCGGGTTTTAACCCTAATTTTTTTGCCGTCCTAGGCCCTCTTACACCATAAACAGTACACTTGTCAGATAACTTGGGGACGTTCCACTCCCATGAACCTGATGAGAAAATAATGATTTCGTCCGCACCTGAAAGAGTTTCATCTAATCGCTTCTCCGTCAAAATCGTCCCTATGCCTAAAAAATAACGAGAGCTATCTTCTACAATCAAGTCACCAAAAAGTTGTGGCCACAGCCAAGGGTTAAGATCATCCCCTACGTTGTAAGTATCTGACAGACAGTACTCTAATTTAAAAGCCACTGGTTAGCTCCTTTCTTTTTCAATAAGCCATAAGCCAACATATTTATTGAAATTCACTTGAGCGTAGGTCATAGCCATAATGAAACCGACACTACCATCCATAAAGCCACGACGGATAATGTACACAAGGAAAAACGTCCACATCGCTCGAAGTAGAGCAAGGAATAAGCCGTGTGATTTTTTGCCTTTACGATGGTACTTTTGCGAGCCGAGCCAGGCGTACTGCGCTGCTTTATCTAGGCCGTGGCCATAGTCACGATGGGTGTAATGAAGAAGAAATCCCTTCAATATCCCTGTAGAGCCTTGCTCCGGAACGACGGTCTCGTGAACCTCGTCTAACGTATATCGAGAGCCTTCTCTCTTAAACAGTCTTAATACTGCGCGAGCACTGCGGCCATGTTTTAGAGTCGTGCCATAAAGAGTCACCCCCCAAGGAAGTTTATAAGCAGTGTGTTTGATTTGATCTTGTTTTAATAGTTCAACAAGAGCGTCGCTCATCTCTTTATCGAGAGCTTCGTCAGCATCAATTGATAGCACCCAATCACATGTCGCTTTATCTAGCGCTCGCTGTTTTTGCTTACCAAAGCCAGGCCAATCTGTGATTGTCACGTTATCTGTATATTTTTGGCATATCTCAACGGTTGCGTCCGTTGATCCGCTGTCTAACACAATTAGCTCATCGGCAATATCAACCACAGATTTTAGGCAAGTTTCAATTCGGTCTTCTTCATTCTTGGTAATAACAATGACAGACAGGGTATGTTTTCTCATTATTCAGCCCTAGAATTTCCAATAGTTTAATGATTTACGGATTTTAAAGTTACGAATCCAATTTTTTGGTTTTTTATCCTGCCAACCGCTTTCTAGCACATCCGTAATAGCACTCAGAACT
Source organism: Vibrio sp. 10N.222.55.B11 (assembly GCF_041473705.1). Classification (NCBI taxonomy): domain Bacteria; kingdom Pseudomonadati; phylum Pseudomonadota; class Gammaproteobacteria; order Vibrionales; family Vibrionaceae; genus Vibrio; species Vibrio sp. 10N.222.55.B11. The sequence continues at coordinate 97,347 of NZ_JBFRST010000050.1, read as the reverse complement.
CTCGCTGAGGATTGACCGTCCAAATATGGCGTTATTGACGGACCATAATTAGCAATGGCTTTATCTCTTGTTTCATCAGGCAGCATAGCTTGTTGAATTGCTGATTCTAACTGCTCTGCTTGGGTAATATTGATGAAGCTCGCTTGAGGCTCTCGGTTATTTACCGTAACAACCGGCTTATTGAGCAACAAAAACTCCTGAAAGATCGATGAGTTGTCACATACCATCACATCAGCACGATGCTGCATTTCAATCACTCGATCATTGTCGAAGAACAGAAGGTTGTCCCCTTCCAACGCCTGGTATTTTTCTCGTGTCTCTTGCTTCATTTTAGGATGCAATGTGACTAACCATTGCCACTGGCTCAGTTTGCTTAGGCGCTTAAGCTCTTCATAAACCAATTCAGCACAGGATAAACTTGGCGAAAAAGTGGAAGCGAATAGAATTTGAGGTCTTTCAAAATGCTTGTCACTGGTTTGATAATTAAACAAGCTATCGAGCTTCAGCCACCCGGTCTCTTTAACTTGAAAATAGCCGCGCTGCTTAGCTAGCGGCTCAAGCGAGCTTGTTCTTTCATGGCCTTCGGTGCAATACAAATCAAATAGACCACGTTCAGGGTATAAGTTCCCACGTTTGCTCTCGTTCAAACCATGAAATACTTGTACCTTCAACCCTGGAATAAACGCTGGAACACGATCGCCGGGCACTAGAACGGCAGAAGGATTAAAGGCAATAGCTTCTGTCAAAGAGACGCTCTGCTCTTGATCCAGTAAAAGATGTTCAGAAGCGTCTTCACCAACAAGCAACCACTTAACCTCATGGCCGAGTTGCTTCGCGTAATCATAGAATGGGCGAAGAATAGCAAATGAATAATTTTGCTCGACGTAGAGCAAGAAACGATAGGTTTGATCGGTTTGCATAAGCGATGAGATAAAATTCACCATGTCCGTTTGAAAGCGCAACTAAGCATTTAATTATAACGCTCTTTACTTTCGAGATTGAAGAAAATACTCTTCTGAATATTGATTTTACCTTCTGGTGTCACTGTTCTTATGCTTATACGACTTATCTATACTCTCATATTGTCATTAGCTTCTCCGCTACTGCTGTATGGGCTTTATAAGAGCAAACCTGGAAAGCCAAGTTTTGGTCAGCGTTGGAAAGAACATTTCGGGATCACACCGCAAACTCAAGGTAAGAATCCTATCTGGATTCACGCAGTATCGGTTGGTGAATCGATTGCCGCCGTACCGATCATAAAGCAACTGAAGCGACGCAATCCAAACCAAGCCATTATCGTTACCACGACAACCAGCACGGGTGCAGAGCAGATAGAAAAACTCGGTGATTTAGTCGAGCATCGCTACATGCCGATTGATTTTTCTTGGTGTATTCGAGGTTTTTTGAAGACTGTTCAGCCTAAACAGATGCTAATCATGGAAACCGAGTTATGGCCAAACACACTGCACTGCGTCGCGAAAGCTGGAATCCCCATTTCGGTACTCAACGCTCGCCTATCTGAACGCTCGTGCCAGCGTTATGCTAAATTCCAAGCCGTTTTTGATCTCTTAGCCAAAAATCTCTCTCAAGTACTTTGCCAATACCCAAGTGATGCTGAGCGTTTTATACGATTAGGGTTAGATAAAGCATCTGTGCATGTGACTGGGTCGATCAAGTTTGATATTGAAGTTTCAGCTGAACAAGTATCAAAAGGCAAAGCGTTACGTGAACAAATTGGCTTTGAACGCTGTGTGTGGATAGCAGCCAGCACTCATCAAGGCGAAGATGAAATTGTCTTAGACGCTCATAAACAGCTCCTTAAAGACAATCCGAATACCTTGCTGATGATTGTGCCTCGTCACCCAGAGAGATTTAACCAAGTGTCTGAGCTAGCTCAAGAGCACGGCTTCAAGACTATCACTCGAACGAGTCAGCAACCAATCACCTCTAATGTTGAAGTTTATATTGCGGATACGATGGGAGAAATGTTGGTATTACTCGGCGGATCTGATGTGTGCTTTATGGGAGGGAGCCTTGTGGGCGATAAGGTAGGTGGCCACAATCTTCTAGAGCCTGCGGCACTGCAGTTACCTTTACTCAATGGCCCTAGCTATTTTAACTTCAGCGAGATCACAGACAAACTACTTGAAGCTCAAGCTGTCACTATTAGTCAAAACAGTAATGAAATTGCAGGCCAGCTAAGAGAGCTATTCTCTCAGCCTGACTTGCGTAAAAACAGAGGCTTAGCGGCTTATCAAGTGGTTGAACAGAACCGAGGGGCGTTGAATAAAACCTTGGCATACATTCTTAATTAATGGCCATTCTTAGCTAATGGCCTTCTTAGCTAGTCACCACTCTTAACTAACAGCAACTAACCTTGGTAGCCTTGCAATAACGGTTCCCAATCCTGCTCTTGCCATTGAATCTGGCGCTTGTTCACTTCTTTTAAGAACGAGCGCTTTAAGCGATTCAAGTTGTCTTCTTTCCAGTCATCACCCGCTTGATGACCACACTTATCAAAGTCAATAATCCACACGTTTTGTGAAGTATCAAGCAAGATATTATGAATGTTGAGATCGGTATGATTAACCCCAGCATCGTGCATCTTGCGTACCTCTTGGCCAATTCGACGATAAACATCCGCATCTATCGGGCCATTGACCAAGACATCAACCAGATCTTTGGCATTGGGAATTCGTTCAGACATTAAGTCCGCTCGATAAAGTAGTCCGCTTTTAATGGCTCTAGCAGCAATGGGCTTCGGTACATTCACACCTGAGTTTGCCAATGCCTTGAGAACATTAAGCTCCATCGCACAGCGCGTGCTTTCCCAATCAGAGAAGCGATATTGGTCTTCGACTAGCTTCCCAAACAATCCGCCACGGCGATAATGGCGCAATGCGGCCTGTATTCCATCAAGCTGGATGAACCATGTGGTACCGCGTCCTTGAGCACTGCCTGAAATGGCGTCTTGTTGCTGCCAATATTCAGCCTCAAAGATCTGAGCGATATCGCCCTCTGGTACCTGAGCCAAAAGTTCAGGGTCGTACCAAATTGTTTGGTTCTTGGTGCTAATCGTTTCCATCTATGAGGCCTTTGGGTCGCTTTTCGTCATTGCTATTTTACAACTAATGCGAGTATCTGCATAATTCTGATGTTATTCACTTTTTTCGGGCACTTTATGTCACTGTTCTCAACTGCACCTCAATCTCTTTGCATACTTCGCCTCTCCGCGATTGGCGATGTTTGTCATGCTATTTCTGTGGTTCAAGCCATCCAGAAGCAGTGGCCTGAAACGAAAATCACTTGGATAACGGGCAAAATAGAAGCCATGCTGATCGGTGATCTACCCGGTATTGAGGTGATTGTTTTCGATAAGAAACAAGGCTTCAAAGGAATGCGTGAATTATGGCGTCAGCTATCTGATCGTAAATTTGATGCACTTCTGCATATGCAAGCCGCACTCAGAGCCAGCGTGCTATCTTGGGGGATAAAGGCGAAGTGCAAAGTGGGATTTGGCAAAAACCGTACTCGTGAAATGCAGTCACTCTTTACCAACCACCATCTACCTATTTCAGATAAGTTTCATGTGTTGGATAACTTTGCCGAATTTGCTCGCTACATTGGTGTCCCCTTCGATAAGCCTCAATGGGATATCCCTTTGACACCTGAAGATGAACAACTCGCAATTAGCACCATGGCAGACAAGCCGACCTTGGTTATCTCCCCAGCTGCAAGCAAAGATTCACGCAATTGGTTAACTGAGCGATATGCAGCTATTGCTGATTATGCTGTCGAACAAGGCATGCAAGTGGTGTTATGTGGTTCTCCGGCACCAAGAGAAGTTAACCTTGGTAGCGACATCGAAAAATTATGCCAGTCGCCAGTAACCAACTTGATTGGCAAAACGAACTTGAAGCAACTGACTGCCGTACTGAAACATGCAACGGTGGTATTGGCACCTGATACTGGCCCAGCCCACTTGGCAACTACGCAGTCAACGCCTGTAATCGGCTTGTACGCACACAGCGACCCTCGTAGAACAGGACCTTACAACGATCTCGATATCGTAGTGAGTGTTTATCAACAGCACGTAGAAGCACAACAAGGTAAACCAGTCGCAGACCTTCCATGGGGAACCCGTGCTAAAGGCGATGACCTGATGAAAGACATCACACTCGATATGGTAAAGCAGCAACTCGATAAGGCCTTAAACTCTAGTAAAGCACCGAATTCGAACACTACATTAAGCAAGGACAGCTAAAATGAGCACACACGTTATTTATCCAGGAACTTTTGATCCGGTGACCAATGGCCACCTTGATATCATTGTTCGTGCCGCTAGCATGTTTGACCATATCACTGTTGGAGTAGCAGCGAGCCCAAGTAAAAAAACCATGTTTGAGTTAGATGAACGTGTAGAGTTGTTACGTGATGCGGTGTCTCACTTACCTAACGTATCTGTAGAGGGATTCTCAGGGTTACTAGTCGACTTTGCTAAACAGCAGCAAGCAAACGTATTAGTACGTGGTCTAAGAACAACCATGGACTTTGAGTACGAGTTTGGTCTCACTAGCATGTATCGTAAGCTCCTACCTGGCCTTGAAAGCGTATTTCTGACCCCTTCAGAAGAGTATGCTTTCCTCTCTTCAACCATTGTTCGTGAAGTCGCTATACACGGAGGGGATATTAGCCAGTTTGTACCACAAAAGGTGGCAGCCGAGATAAAGCTGAAGACTGCCAAGTAATTCTCTTTACCTACACCGAAAAAAATAGCGCTCATTGAGCGCTATTTTTTGAGACAGATAAATTCATTTAGACCCCTACATATTAGCTCTGACACTGCAGAACCTATGAATCAGATAATGCGAACCCCGAACACTCTTGAGGTTCGTCACAACCATAACCTCTAACAAAGCGAACAATCATTACAAAAAGCCAAACGAGTGATAACATAATTTCTTGTGAATAAATACATCAATATAGCTTTATGAAATCATACTGTATTACCTTAAAAGCAAACCATTGTAGGCAAAAATCAACAGCTAACGCCCTTAAGGATGCTCAGGTTGATTTTGAGTTTTTTATCGGAGTGGATGCACGAACCGATGAACATCCTCTACTAACAAGAATTCACGATAGAGCTTTTTTACACAATATGGGTAGACCGCATGCAATTGGGGAAGTGGGGTGTTATGCAAGCCATTATCTTATTTGGCAAAAATGCATAGAGTTAAATGAACCCATTTTAGTCTTCGAAGATCATGCCGATATTGATATCGATATATTTCGCAATACTTTGACTATCGCCGAGCAGCATATTGAGCAGTGTGGTTTTATTCGCTTACAAGACAGTAAGAATAGACTACATTATTCAGTTGATAAGTACGATACACAGCATCTTGTAAAGTATTTGAAAGTTCCTCAAGGAACCGCCTGCTATGCTATATCTCCCAAAGCGGCACAAGCTTTCATCGAACAAAGTTCAACTTTTAATTATCCAGTTGATGTATTCTTAAGGAATACTTGGATTCATAAGCACCCCATGTTTGGTGTTTCTTCTGCTGGATTACAGCGTAGTAAACGGCCGTCAATTATCGGTAGTCGTAAACATAAAGGTAGAAAAGACTATTCTGTCGCCTTTATGAAGATTGTGAACAAAATAAAGAGTATGGCACTTAATCTATCAACAAACCTTTATCACCTTGCAGTACTAGATAAAAAGTTCAGACCAAAATTCTAGGTCTAGGAAAAGTACACTCACATTAAATTGCCCCCTCTCTTTATGCTTATACCTAAAAAGCAATCATGCGATTACCTATAAAAATAGCGCTCAGTGAGCGCTATTTTTTATTCAAAGTTTATCAATTACTACAGCGAGTAATAGGCTTTATACCAATCCGCGAAAGCTTTCGCGCCTTCTTGGATCTTCACTTGAGGTTTATAGCCAACCGCTTCAAACAAATCTTCCGTATCAGCGTAAGTCGCGTACACATCACCAGGCTGCATTGGCATGAAGTTCTTTTTCGCTTCAACACCTAGAGCACCTTCTAATGCTTCGATGTAGTCCATTAATTTAACCGGGCTGCCGTGACCGATGTTAAACACGCGATACGGAGCAGAACTGGTTGCTGGTGACCCTTGCTCAACGGTCCAATCTGGTTGCTTGGCTGGAATACGATCTTGAACACGAATAATACCTTCAACAATATCATCGATATAAGTGAAGTCACGCATCATGTCGCCGTTGTTATAAATGTCGATTTCTTTGCCCGCTACGATTAGATTCGCAAACTTGAACATCGCCATATCAGGGCGACTCCAAGGGCCGTAAACCGTAAAGAAGCGAAGACCTGTCGTTGGTACGTCGTATAAATGAGAATAGGTATGCGCCATCAACTCATTCGACTTCTTAGTCGCGGCGTACAGTGAAATCGGGTGATCAACACTGTCTGCTGTATGGAATGGCATTTTTTGATTCAAGCCATAAACGGAACTCGATGAAGCATAAACGAGGTGTTCAACCTTATTATGGCGACAGCCTTCAAGAATAGCTAAGTGACCGACAAGGTTGCTATCGGCATACGCCATTGGGTTATCAATTGAGTAACGAACGCCAGCTTGCGCCGCTAAGTGAATCACGCGGTCAAACTTTTGCTGTGCGAAAAGCTCAGCGATACCTTCTCTATCAGCGAGATCCAGCTCGATAAAGGTAAGCTTTTCATGCTCGATACGCTTAAGGCGATCATGTTTCAGAGAGACTTCGTAGTAGTCATTTAGGTTATCGATACCAACAACCTCATGCCCTGCCGCACATAGTCGCTCTGACACTGCAGAGCCAATAAAACCAGCAACGCCAGTTACTAAATATTTCATTCTACTATTCTCAATTCATATAATTAGTACAATTGTAGCCACTCGCTAGCCTATCGACTAGCAATAAAAAGTGAACACGAGTTCAGGTTTTCTATACTTGGCACTCTTCGCAATAAAACGTATTGCGCTGTCCGATTTTTAGCTCTTGAATCAATGCTTCGCAGCTTGGACACTTTTCACCTGCTTTACCATACACTTGCAGCTCTTGTGCGAAGTAGCCTGGTTTACCATCAGCCTGAGAAAAATCTTTCAGCGTAGTACCACCTTGCTTGATAGCCGTTGCGAGTACTTGTTTAATCTCATCGGTTAACAAGATCCATTCGGCTTTGGTCACTTTGTTTGCCGATCGTAACGGGTGGATTTTTGCAGAGAACAAGGCTTCGTTAGCGTAGATATTCCCGACACCGACCACTACTTTGTTGTCCATGATGAACTGCTTGACTGCGACTTTACGCTTTTCTGCTTTCTCAGCGATGTAATCAGCGTTAAAGTCGTCCGTTAACGGCTCAGGACCAGAACCAAGCAACACAGAGTGGACTTCATCAGGCGCCGACCACAACCAAGCGCCAAAGCGGCGAGGGTCGTTGTAGCGCAATACTTTGCCATTGGTGAGCTTAAGATCCACGTGATCGTGCTTGGCTGCTGGAAAGTCAGCGTCTAATACGCGTAGTGAGCCAGACATACCAAGGTGAACAATGGCAGTGCCAGTATCCGTTTCAATCAATAGGTACTTTGCACGACGCGAGATGGAGCGAATCATCTGCCCTTCTAATGCTTTTAACTCTTGTGGGATATCCCAACGCAGCTTAGGCGTGCGAAAAGTAAGGGTTTTAATGGTCTCGCCAACTAAATGAGGCGAGATCCCCATACGGCTTACTTCGACTTCGGGTAATTCAGGCATAGTTAGTCGTCCGATTTAGAGGAGTGGTTAGCGTTAAAGCTTGGAAACAGGTAGCTCTCTTCAATAGACACCGCCAACCACTGATCATTCCAGTTTTTTAACAACCAGAACTCAGGCAATTGATAATAGGTAATACGCTGGGGCTCTTCTTGGTCTTGATACCATACTTCGATGGTGTGTGGTGTATTTAACCGAGGCGTAAGGTCTGTGTAGGTCTGTGAGTCGACTTCCGTGCCCACAAGCTCTTTCCAACGTTGTGACAGCTCTTGTGCATTGGTGGCTTGAGGAAAGTCAGTATCTTCGAACTGGTAAACCCATTGATTATCTTGTTGAATGACAGACCACTTAGCAAAGTGTAACGCTTGAAGCTTTGCTGTTGGGTTCAGGAGATAAGGATAAGGGCTATCAACCTGCGGTTCAGGCTCGATAAGGTACGCTTTGATCAATGTTGGAAGGTTTAACACGCCAATAAAAGCGATCACACTGAACATGAGTATGTTGTTCCACCGGCGTCCACGATATCTCATCTGATTCTGCTCATCTAACCTATTGAACATTCAGTATATCGTGAAAGTGGCAATACTTTCTATGTTGTACAGATTTCTATCTATCAGAGGCTATATCAAGCAAGAATAATTGAGCTCCTCAAATTGTAGATATAAAAAACCCAGCGATTAAACTGGGTTTTTCAATTCTTTCTTCTACTGAAGAAGAGCAAAAAAAGCATCAATTACTTGATTTTAGCTTCTTTGTACATAACGTGTTGGCGAACTACTGGATCAAACTTTTTGATCTCAAATTTGCCTGGCATGTTACGCTTGTTCTTATCAGTTGTGTAGAAGTGACCAGTACCTGCAGAAGATACTAGACGAATTTTCTCACGAATGCCTTTAGCCATTGCTTAATTCCTCTTAAACGTTTTCGCCACGTGCACGGATATCAACAAGAACAGCATCGATGCCTTTCTTATCAATGATACGCATGCCTTTAGCAGTTAGACGTAGTTTAACAAAACGTTTTTCGCTCTCTACCCAGAAACGATGAGTTTGTAGGTTCGGCAGAAAACGGCGCTTAGTAGCATTGCGTGCGTGTGAACGGTTGTTACCCGTTACTGGACGCTTACCAGTTACTTGGCATACTCGGGACATGAATGTCTTCTCCAATCGTTTCAGCTCGATATCAACCTTGGTGGCCGAACCTCTCTATCAATTAAAATAGAAGGTAAAAACCGTTATGGAAAATCCATACAAGGCTATCAAAGGTCGCGCATTATACTAACTTGACACGCATTGCTCAAGACCCGAACAGATCCTTTTTACGGATTTCGTGATCTTTTTTTGTGCAGCGCAGCTTGCTTGAGTAATCAGAGCTGATTTTAGGTCTAAAAATGTGGCCGGAATAATAGCAGATTTAACGCAACTAACAACCTAAAATGTGATTCAAATCCATCCACGCTCTGCAAAAGAGACAACTTCGCCATCTCCAACCACAAAATGGTCGAGAACTCGGATGTCCACCAGCGCTAATGCGTCGGTCAATCGGCGTGTAATCCTCCTATCCGCTTGGCTGGGCTCCGCGACACCCGAAGGATGGTTATGAGCCAAGATTAATGCCGCCGCATTGTGATGAAGTGCCCGTTTAACCACTTCCCGTGGGTAAACCGATGCGGCATCGATGGTTCCTTCAAACATAACTTCGTCTTTGATTACCTTATTTTGGTTATCGAGGAACAATATATAGAAGGCTTCTCGCTGGCGATCACGCAACATGCTCGAAAGATAAAGCTTAGTATGACTAGGGCTAGTGAGTGCATCTCCGCGAGATAACGTCTCTGCTAGATAGCGCTGTGTCATCTCTAACACAGCCTGTAATTGAACATACTTGGCCTGCCCCATCCCTTTATGGGCACAAAATTCTTCCTGTGTTGCTGAAAAAAGATGACGGAGTGAGCCAAAGTCTTTGATCAACTTGTCAGCGAGTTCCAAGACGTTCATTCCTTGTGTCCCTGTTCGCAGGAATATCGCGAGCAGTTCAGCATCACTCAAAGAATCAGGCCCTCTATTTAACAACTTTTCTCTCGGCATCGATTCGGCAGGTATTTTATCTATTGGCATATAAAGACAATCATTGGTCATGAACACAACCCATCACCTTAATGAGATCGTAATCAGAGATCCTTCGATAGAGATCAAAGGAAACGAGACACTAACAAAATCGTGTAATTGATAAGTTTGATAACACCAACTTGATGAGCGTCAACTCTGTTCGAGTTCTGCTTCTAGGCACTTATCCTTTGTTCTGATATCGTAAGTCGCAGAGAAATTAAGGAACAGAATCATGCAAACATTGGTTAATCAACTGGATAACGCTGACCTACAAGGCCTGGCTGGGAAAAAAATCCTACTTGGCATTAGTGGTGGTATCGCTGCGTATAAATGTGCCGAACTGACTCGACGCTTAATTGAACGTGGAGCACAAGTACAAGTCGTGATGACGAATGCAGCCAAGGAGTTCATTACTCCTCTCACCATGCAAGCCGTCTCTGGAAGGCCAGTGTCTGATAGTTTGCTTGATCCTGCTGCTGAGGCTTCCATGGGGCACATCGAGCTCGCAAAGTGGGCTGACTTGGTATTACTAGCGCCAGCAACCGCAGACCTGATTGCTCGTATGACAGCGGGCATGGGTAACGACCTACTGACCACTTTGGTTTTAGCAACCGATGCGCCAGTTGCGGTATCTCCGGCAATGAATCAACAAATGTACAGCCACCCTGCGACTCAAGAGAACATTGCGACACTAAAACGTCGTGGTTGTGAGATTTGGGGACCGGCGGCTGGCGAGCAAGCGTGTGGTGATGTCGGTATGGGTCGTATGTTAGAGCCAATGCAGCTCGTGCATCGCTGTGAAGACTTCTTCCAACCTAAGCCACTTGCTGGCCGTTCTGTGCTTATTACTGCAGGCCCGACTCGTGAAGCGATTGACCCGGTGCGTTACATTACCAACCACAGCTCGGGCAAGATGGGCTATGCACTGGCTGAAGCAGCCGCGAAACAAGGCGCAACAGTGACTCTAATCAGCGGCCCTGTTTCATTAGCAACGCCAAATAAAGTTAATCGTATTGATGTCGACAGCGCACAACAGATGTTTGATGCCGTTACTGCTAACGCTTCTCAACACGATATTTTCATCAGCTGCGCCGCAGTTGCCGATTACCGCCCTGAGACCATTGCAGACCAAAAGCTTAAAAAGGTCGACGGTAAAGACGACATGACCATTCAAATGGTTAAAAACCCAGATATTGTCGCTTCTGTCGCTTCAATGACCGAAGGTCGCCCATTTACTGTCGGCTTCGCAGCAGAAACTCAAGATGTTGAGAAGTACGCACGCGGTAAACTGGAAAGAAAGAACCTCGATATGATCTGCGCCAACGACGTCTCAGTTGAAGGCCAAGGCTTCAATAGCAGTAGCAATGAGCTGCACCTTTATTGGAAAGGCGGCGATAAATCTCTGCCACTGGAAAGCAAAGACACACTTGGTTTCCAGATCCTCGATCAGATCCAACAGCTTATTAATGTATAAACGCACAAATTTGCTCTGATAATCTGCTGACACCTCTCGATTCTGTTGACCTAGGGCTTACAAAACTAGGAAACAGAATTGAATGGTGTTTATAATCCTTCTTCACTCAATCCTCATCTTTAGGAAAGGAAGTAAATAGATGGCTGGTACTCGAAAATCAAACCGTCGTGAAGAAATCCTACAAGCTCTCGCACAAATGTTGGAATCGACCGAAGGTGCTTCTCGTATCACAACGGTAAAGTTGGCCAAGCAAGTGGGTGTTTCTGAAGCTGCGTTATACCGCCACTTCCCAAGCAAAGCCCGCATGTTTGAAGGCCTGATCGAGTTCATTGAAGAAGCGTTGATGTCTCGAATCAACCGTATTCTGGATGAAGAGAAAGACACGCTAGAGCGCATACGCCTAGTACTACAACTTATCTTAGTTTTCTCAGAACGTAACCCAGGCCTGACTCGAATTTTATCTGGTCATGCTCTAATGTTTGAAAATGAACGCCTGCGTGATCGCATCAACCAACTTTTCGAACGCATTGAGACGCAACTTCGCCAGATCCTGCGTGAAAGAAAGCTTCGTGAAGGGAAATCATTCCCGGTTGATGAGAAAATCTTAGCCGCTCAACTGCTCGGTCAAGTTGAAGGCAGCTTGAATCGATTTGTTCGCTCAGACTTCAAATATCAACCAACAGAAAACTTTGATGCTTATTGGGCACTGCTAAGCGCTCAGATTAAGTAGCAATCAAATTAAGTGGCAATCAAATCTTAAGTGATGGTTATGACGACGAAAACTTCTTCAGCAAACGGCACAGCACAACACGTGATTACTAAGCCGCCTTTTACTCTAGCTCTACTTCACCCTAAATATTGGGGTGTATGGTTTGGTTTTGGGTTATTGGCGCTTATTGTTAACGTTCTCCCTTATCGCCTCTTACTGCTGTTAGGCCGATCGTTAGGCTCTTTGGGTGCTCGCTATGGTAAAAAGCGCGTCGCGGTAGCAACACGTAACTTGGAGCTCGCCTTCCCAGACAAGCCAGCAGATGAAGTCGCGGCAATGGTCAGTGAGAACTTTAAGAACACAGGTATGGCACTCATCGAAACCGGCATTACCTGGTTTTGGCCTACGTGGCGCTTCAAGCGCATCCTAGTAGATAAAGACACCCAAACACTGCGTACGCACAAAGCTAACGGTAAAGGTGTTCTTCTATGCTGTGTGCATGCCTTAAACCTAGAGATCACTGCGCGAGCAATGGCTGTTCTCGGTATTTCAGGTTTAGGTGTTTATCGCCCGCACAACAATCCGGCTTATGAATTCATTCAATACCGTGGTCGTACTCAGAACGGCAACCGCCTGATTCACCGTAAAGACGTGAAGCGTATGATTCGAATCCTGCGTCAGGGTGAGATCCTTTTCTACCTACCGGATCATGATTACGGTCGTAACAAGTCTGTGTTTGTGCCTTTCTTCGCAGTAGAAGATGCGTGTACCACAACAGGCACCAGTATCCTAGCTTACACTAGCCGATGTGCACTTGTTCCGGGGTCTGGTTTTAGAAATGCCGATGGCAAATATGAGATCATGGCCGATGAATCAATTGAAGATGACTATCCACAGAAAGATGAGAAAGCGGCTGCCGCCTACATGAACCGCTACCTTGAGAAGATTATCTTAAGAGCACCAGAACAGTGGATGTGGCTGCACAAGCGCTTTAAGACCATGGAAGACCCAGAAGTGGAGCGCGGCATTCGTTATAAATAATGAATACTGAACCAAAAGGAAAGGGGCTGATGAATCATCAGCCCCTTGTGCATTCTATAGTCTAATTACGAGTAGTATTAGATGCCGTATTGAGCGCGGTATGCTTTTACTGACTCTAGATGTGCTGCGTCTGTGCCTTTCTCTTCAAGGAAAGTCACCAAGTCAGTCAGGCTAACGATTGAGATAATCGCACAACCGAAGTCACGCTCAACTTCTTGAATCGCAGACAGTTCGCCTTTGCCCTTCTCTTGACGGTCGATAGCAACAAGCACGCCCGCTAAATCAGCGCCATTTGCTTGGATGATTTCCATCGACTCACGAATCGCAGTACCTGCAGTGATCACGTCGTCCACTAACATGATGCGACCTTCAAGCGCGCTACCGACAAGGTTGCCACCTTCACCGTGGTTTTTCGCTTCTTTACGGTTGAAGCAGTAAGGCGTGTCTACATCGTGGTGATCCGCTAGTGCAACCGCTGTCGTCGTTGCAATTGGGATACCTTTGTATGCAGGACCAAATAGTACATCAAACTCAATGCCAGAATCAGCCAATGCTGCTGCGTAGAAGCGACCTAAGCGCGCTAGGTCACGACCTGTATTAAACAATCCAGCATTGAAGAAGTAAGGGCTCTTGCGGCCAGACTTTAAAGTAAACTCACCAAACTTAAGTACTTCTTTCTCTAGTGCAAATTCAATAAATTCACGTTGATATGCTTTCATGCTCATCCTCTATGTTTACTCAATAAAACTTAACTTACGCCCTGTACCACCCTTTCAGGTTTTACAGACAAAAAAATAGCCCCCAAATTGGGAGCTATTAAAAATGACTAGTCGGCCAACGCAGCTTTCTGCGCTTCGACGATATCGGCAATGCCCTTATTAGCCAGGGCTAAAAGCTGCATCAGCTCTTCGTGGCTGAACGGTTCGCCTTCTGCGGTACCTTGAATCTCAATCATCTTACCGTCTTCCGTCATTACAACGTTCATGTCGGTATCGGCTGCTGAGTCTTCAACGTACTCAAGGTCACACAGTGCTTGTGCACCAACGATGCCCACTGAAACTGCCGCTACGTGGCCTTTCATTGGGTTCTTTTTCAGTTTGCCGCTTGCTAGTAGGCTGTTGATAGCATCAGCCATTGCAACGCTTGCACCTGAGATAGAAGCAGTACGAGTACCGCCGTCTGCTTGGATAACATCACAATCGACAGTGATCATAATTTCACCCATTACTTTCAGGTCAACAACAGCACGTAGGCTACGAGCGATCAGACGTTGGATTTCCATCGTACGACCACCTTGCTTGCCGCTCGCCGCTTCACGACGGTTACGAGTGTGCGTTGCACGTGGCAGCATGCCGTATTCAGCCGTTACCCAACCCTTTCCTTGGCCTTTTAACCAACGCGGTACGTTTTCTTCTACCGTCGCATTACATAGAACTTTAGTGTTGCCGAACTCAACTAATACAGAACCTTCAGCATAAGCTGTGTAGTTACGAGTAATTTTAATTGGACGAATTTGATCTACAGCGCGGTCATTTGGACGCATTGGTATCTACCTTATTAACAGTCTGAAGTGATTTACTATCGAAAGAGTGCATCACCTAAGAAAGGGGTGAGACAGTTTTGATTGGGGCAAGATTATATAGCAGTTTATCGTGCAAATCTATTTACCGTTCAAAGCTATTTATCACGAAAGGCTATTTACAGTGAAAAGCGACAGGCTTCGAGAGCACACCATATCGTGATACTATGCGTGCGCGTTATTTTCAGAATGATAAAAGACAGGAAAATTCGATGATTTATAGTATGACCGCGTACGCACGCAAAGAAGTAAAAGGCGATTGGGGCAGCGCAGTATGGGAAATCCGTAGTGTAAACCAACGCTACCTAGAAACTTACTTCCGTATGCCTGAACAGTTCCGTGGTTTAGAGCCAATCTTGCGTGAGCGTTTCCGTAAGCGTCTTGCACGCGGTAAGGTTGAATGTAACCTACGCTTTGAAGCAAACCCTGCTGCAAAGGGCGAACTAAGCATTAACGAAGGTTTGGCTCAGCAAGTAATCAATGCTGCGAACCAAGTAATGACGATGACAGGTGAAGACAGCCGTTTGAACCCATTCCAAGTCATGAATTGGCCTGGTGTGATGGAAACGCCAGAGCAAGACATGGATGCCATCAACAAAGACCTACTTGAAGCATTCAACGATGCTATCGCAGAGTTCATTGATGCTCGTGCTCGTGAAGGTGAGAACATGAAGGCGCTAATCGTACAGCGCTTAGATGCAATCACTGAAGAAGTAGTGAAAGTTCGTGCACGCATGCCTGAGATCCTAGAGTGGCAACGTGAGCGTCTTCTTACCAAATTTGAAGATGCGAAAATCGAACTGGAAGGTTCTCGTGTTGAGCAAGAGCTTATCCTACTTGCGCAGAAGTCAGACGTAGCAGAAGAGCTAGACCGTCTAGATTCTCACGTGAAAGAAGCAAATGCAGTACTGAAGAAAGGTGGCGCTTGTGGCCGTAAGCTAGACTTCATGATGCAAGAGTTCAACCGTGAGTCAAACACGCTAGCGTCTAAGTCTATCAGCACAGACATCACAGCATCGGGCGTAGAGCTTAAGGTTCTTATCGAACAGATGCGTGAGCAAATTCAGAATATTGAATAACAGTTTGTCAGTAACACGCTGAATAGCCATTAACTGAATCAGTGTTGATTAACTAAAGTGTTGATTAGATCAAGATAAGCTCCTAGTTTTAGGGGCTTTTTTTGTGGATACAATAATGCCAATCACCGTAAGTAAATGAGCAAAAATCGGAGATCAGAGAGTTGAACCGGAAAAGTAACTTAGAACGAAGTATAGATTGTGGATTGCGATAAGGGGGTAACGAAGTAGTGGGTATAACGAAATAATGGGATAACGAGAGTAAAAAGGTATTAAGGGTATTTCAGAGGGAAATAAAAATTTCTAAACAGGAGATAAGAAGTTAAAGCAGAAGAGGTATAGAAAGTGAAGATTAAGCTGGGAAAGTGACGCAAGTTGCTAATGCAACCTGCGTCGACTTAAAATCTTATAGAGCTACAACGTTTGCAGCTTGAAGACCTTTTTGGCCTTGCTCTACTTCGAAAGACACTTGTTGGCCTTCTTTAAGAGTCTTGAAACCTTCAGATGCGATAGCACGGAAGTGAACGAATACGTCAGCGCCGCCGTTGTCTTGAGTTAGGAAACCGAAACCTTTCTCTTCGTTAAACCATTTTACTACGCCGTTTGTTTTGTTAGACATGATGTGTCCCTTATATAAAAATAAAAAATTAATCGCCAAAAGTGCGATGCGCTGAAAGCTTGAATTATTTAATGTATCTATGAAGCCAAGGGAAACACTGAGAATAACAATGAAGCAATACTAAGGGTTTTACTTTACAACTGATGTTTCATTTAATAACTCTGAAAACAGAGCGACGCCATTCTTGGTGATCTGGGTCGGGTTGTAAAGCTTTATTTGAAAATAATTGATGTTTTTTTTGTTCGGTTGGCTTGAATTCAAGCCCAGCTAGGTCGCCGGGCTTGATTTGTAAGACTTTGATCTCAAAAAATTTACTCGTCCGGCTGCTTAGTTCTGAGATCGACATATGGCCAGTAATGGTGACCGACTCGAATCAACAGAGTTGCTGCTGCTAAGATAAATGCCGCTAAAGATAACCAAACGATCAATACCGCATCGAGTTCTTTCATGCCCAAAGTGATGTAACGAGCAATCGCCATCATCGCGATATAGATTGGGTATCGCACTGGGATCTTACCGTTCATCACAAACTGCTGAACCATCGCCAACACTTCTAAATAGATAAACATCAGCAGAATGTCGGTCAATTGCACTCGGCGTTCAGCGAAGACATGCATGAACTCTTCGACCATCGCAAACAAGGTCGCGAGCGTGATCGCCACCAGCAATACCGCTTCCATAATGTGGAATACTTTTAAAAACGGCTTACTAAAAGATTTAGGTAAGTGAGAAGGCATAGTCACTCTTCAAAAAATAATTAATCCAGTCTCTACAATAGCATGCATCAATATAAGTCACGTACTGTCAAAGCACCGACTTTAGGCTAACGCCATCAACTCATCGGTAACCAACATTAAGAAGCAACGGTAAAAAGCAACAAATACAAAAATGGCCCCGCATTCACTGCAGAGCCATCTGTTTGTCTTTTACTTAGCGACTTCTTAGTGACTAATTAGCCTTAAAGCAGAATCAGGTAAGTTAAGAACACCACACACAGTCCGTAGATAAGCGAGTGTACTTCTTTGCGCTTACCTGCCACAACCATTGTGAATGCGTAGCTGATGAAGCCCATCGCCATACCGTTCGCTGGAGAGAAGCTTAGCACTGTGAACATGATGGTAAAGAAGGCTGCAATGCGTGACTCTTTCTTTTCCCAGTTGATCTGACCAAGACGACCTACCATGTAGATGCCGACTACTACCATCGCCGGTGCAACCATTGCAGCCGAGAAGATAGAGAAGATTGGGTATAGGAATAGCGAGATTAGGAACAGACCAGCCACCATGACTGCTGCCAAACCCGTTTTTGCACCTTGAGAAGAAGCGATGCCAGACTCAGAGAAAGCAGTGATCGATGTGGTACCAAGAATTGAACCAATCACAGTACCGCCCGCATCTGCTACTAGAGCCGATTTCGCGTTTGGCACCTTGCCGTCTTTATCGATGATACCCGCATCACGGCCAACGCCGACAATGGTGCTCAAGCCATCAAAGAAATCGACAATCAAGAAGATAAGTACGATGAACAGTAAGTCGAACATTTTCTCTGGCGTGAAAGCAGAGAAATCGAAGATAGCGCCGAAGCTGCCAGCCATGCTTGGTGGCATAGCAATGAACTGCTCTGGGATTGGTGCGTTTGAAGTGCCCATGAAGACGTCAGCAAGAATCGTCAACACGATAGCAGAAACGAATGAGATGAACGTTGCTAGCTTGATGTCACGAACCATACAACCCAGTGCGATGAAGATGCTCACGTAAGCGATGATCACTTTTGGATCAGAAATGTCGCCTAAGCCTACCAATACGAATGGGTTAGAAACGATGATGCCCGCATTCTTAAGACCTAAGAAAGCAATGAACAGTCCGAGAGACACGGTAATCGCCAACTTCAAATCTTCAGGAATCGATTCAATCATCGATTTACGAATATTGGTCAATGAGAACGCAAGGTACAAAATACCAGATAGGAATATACCGAACAGCGCTTCATTCCAAAGCACGGCAACAGATCCACTTAACAGCAGACCTTTGAAAAAGCCGTTCATACTCATGCCCGGCGCTAGCATTACAGGATAGTTGCCCCAAATGCCCATAATTAGGGTTGCGATTGCCGCAGACAGAGCCGTTGCAGTAAACACGGCACCTTTGTCCATGCCTGGAATATCACCCAAAATTGCTGGGTTAACCGCCAGAATGTAACTCATCGCCAAGAAAGTAATGAAACCCGCATACAGCTCAGTGCCAATCGTGGTTTTTCTTTCAGTGATTTTAAACATCGAATCAAGCGAGCCAGAGGTGTTCTGGGCTTTCAGGGTGGAATCGGTACTCACAACAAAACCTTTGCAATAAATTAAGAATTTGGTGATTCAAATGCTGTGAGAATAGAGAGGTATCTACACTAAAAACTGTAGTCACCAAGGTAGGCTCGGTAGTAGAAACATCTAGTCTAGTAGGGTCTGTTGGCCCTTCGAGATGATTTTTGCAGCGAGTTGTTGGGGATTTCTACAAGGCAGAGACTTTGAAGTGTAGCTAGCCTACATAAGAAGTCGATAACGCAGTAGAAATCACCAACAAACGCTGCCCGAAGGGTTCGGCTAAAATCGTTTTATGCTTTGTTAAGGAGTCTTTACTTAGAATACTAGGCTACAAACTCCTTGCCGCGCCTAAAACGATTTTTTCTCGAACAAAACTCCATCGCGAAAGGTCAACAGACCCTAGATATATACAGCATTTAATCGTTTGCGCGGATTGTAAGGATTGAGATTAAAACTTCAACAAATTTTGTCCAGATCACATAAAAAAGTACCGATGACGAGTCATTACATTTATACAAAGATCTTTGAGAAGATCATTTGCTGATAAATAACGATCAAGCCAGTTGTTCTCAATCATCTAAATATGCTACTCTTCGCCTCCATTTTTCTGACCTAATTTTCACCAGTTGCTTCTATTAGTTTTACTCGTTATCTCTTTATAGACGTAACCAACGGCACAATTAGTAGATGCGCCATCGGAACAAAAATTAGAGTCAGTGCTATCTTTTAAAGTGTAGGTTTATTGCCTTCACTCAATCCAACCAACAGTGGAAATATACAGATGGGCAAAGGTACTCTTTACATCGTATCTGCACCTAGTGGCGCAGGTAAGTCGAGCTTGATCTCAGCAATGCTAGAAACCAATCCAACCTACGCAATGAAGGTATCTGTTTCACACACCACTCGCGGTATGCGCCCTGGTGAAGAAAATGGTGTTCACTACCACTTCGTAGAGAAGCATCATTTTGAAGACCTTATTACTAAAGGTGAATTCCTAGAGTACGCTGAAGTGTTCGGCAACTACTACGGTACTTCACGCGTTTGGATTGAAGAAAACCTAAACCGCGGTATCGATGTGTTCCTAGATATCGACTGGCAAGGTGCTCGTCAGATCCGTGAACAAATGCCTCAAGCGAAGAGTGTATTCATTCTTCCACCATCAAATGGTGAGCTAGAGCGTCGTTTGAATGTTCGCGGTCAAGACAGCGACGAAGTTATTGCGAAACGCATGAGCGAAGCAAAATCAGAGATTTCTCACTATGCAGAATATGATTATGTGATCGTGAATGACGACTTTGATGCAGCCCTAATGGACTTCAGAGCTATCATTCGTGCGGAACGCTTAAAAGAAGATAAGCAAGCAGCGAAATACAGCGGCATGCTTACTGCTTTATTAGCGGAATAATCTAGATCCCCTAGATTTTCTATTGAGATAAGTATACGGTGATCTAGAAAGTATCTAGTTAAACTTGTATACTTTCTCGTCATCAAAAATTTATTAGTTAATTACTATTTGGAGTCCTCATGGCACGCGTAACTGTTCAAGACGCTGTTGAAAAAGTTGGCAACCGTTTCGACCTAGTTCTTATTGCGGCTCGCCGCGCACGTCAAATGCAAACTGGCGGTAAAGATTCACTAGTGCCTGAAGAAAACGATAAGCCAACGGTTATCGCTCTTCGCGAAATCGAAGAAGGTCTTATCACTAAAGACGTACTAGATGCTCGTGAACGTCAAGAGCAACAAGAGCAAGAAGCGGCTGAACTTGCAGCAGTAAGCAGCATCGCTCACACTCGTTAAGAACGTCATTCGAACTAATTAACCTTCCGGGCCTTTAATTTGTATCTATTCGATAGCCTCAAAGACGTTGCCCAAGAATACCTAACAGAGCCTCAAATTGAGGCTCTGCGCCAATCTTATGTGGTAGCGAGAGACGCCCATGAAGGGCAAACCCGCTCAAGCGGTGAACCATACATTATCCACCCTGTAGCTGTTTCAAGAATCCTGGCAGAAATGCGTCTGGATATCGAAACCCTGCAAGCTGCTCTGCTTCATGATGTCATCGAAGACTGTGATGTCACTAAAGAAGATCTAGAGGCAAAATTTGGCAATACCGTTGCTGAATTGGTTGATGGTGTATCTAAGCTGGATAAGCTTAAATTTCGTGATCGCAAAGAAGCGCAAGCAGAGAACTTCCGCAAGATGGTTCTCGCCATGGTGCAAGACATCCGCGTTATCTTGATCAAATTAGCTGACCGTACTCACAACATGCGCACGCTTGGGGCACTTCGTCCTGACAAAAAGCGTCGTATTGCTCGTGAAACCCTAGAGATTTATTCTCCACTAGCTCACCGTCTTGGTATTCATAACATCAAGACCGAACTAGAAGAGCTGGGCTTTGAAGCCCTCTATCCTAACCGTTATCGCGTACTTAAAAACGTAGTGAAAGCTGCGCGTGGTAACCGTAAGGAAATGATCCAACGTATCCATAGCGAAATTGAAGGCCGCCTTGAAGAGGTCGGTTTGCCTGCTCGCGTACTTGGTCGTGAAAAAAACCTGTTCTCCATCTACAACAAGATGAAAACTAAAGAGCAGCGCTTCCACACCATTATGGACATCTACGCTTTCCGCGTCGTGGTTGATACCCCAGATACTTGTTATCGCGTACTTGGTCAGGCTCACAGCCTGTACAAGCCTCGCCCTGGCCGCATGAAAGATTACATTGCGGTACCAAAAGCCAACGGCTACCAATCTCTGCACACGTCAATGATCGGCCCTCACGGGGTGCCAGTTGAAGTTCAGATCCGTACTGAAGATATGGATCAAATGGCAGACAAAGGTGTCGCAGCGCACTGGTCTTACAAAGGCAACGGCTCACGCAGCAGTAATGGCACAACCGCACAGGTTAAAGCACAACGTTGGATGCAGAGCTTACTTGAGCTGCAACAAAGCGCGGGTAACTCATTCGAATTCATTGAAAACGTTAAGTCTGATCTGTTCCCAGATGAGATCTTCGTGTTCACGCCGAAGGGTCGCATTGTCGAGCTTCCGGCAGGCGCAACAGCGGTCGATTTTGCTTACGCGGTGCATACCGATGTCGGCAACATGTGTGTAGGTGCTCGTGTAGACATGAACCCTTACCCACTCAGCAAATCGCTGAAGAACGGTCAAACTATTGAGATCATCAGTGCTCCGGGCGCACGTCCGAATGCAGCATGGCTCAACTACGTAGTGACCTCACGCGCACGTACAAAGATCCGTCAGGTTCTAAAAACCATGCGTCGTGAAGAGTCGATCACGCTAGGCCGTCGTTTACTGAATCATGCACTTGGCGAACACTCTATTGCCGATATCGGCCAAGAGAATATTGACCATGTATTGTCTGACTTACGCCTAGAAAGCGTTGAAGACTTACTGGCGTCGATTGGTCTTGGTGAGCTGATGAGTATCGTAATTGCTCGTCGTCTGCTTGGTGATGCTGACGAACTGACTGAAGTAGAAAACAACAGTGACACACCGAGGAAGAAACTTCCGATCCGTGGTGCTGAAGGTCTACTACTGACGTTCGCTAACTGTTGTCACCCGATTCCAGATGATCACATCATTGCCCATGTATCGCCAGGTCGTGGCCTTGTGGTTCACCGTGAAACGTGTCCAAACGTTCGTGGTTACCAGAAAGAACCAGACAAATACATGGCGGTTGAATGGTCTGACGATTACGACCAAGAGTTCACTGCTGAACTTCAGGTTGATCTGCAGAATCACCAAGGTGCACTGGCTGAGTTAACTAACGTTATCTCGAAAACAGGCTCGAACATTCACGGTATTTCAACTGAAGAACGTGATGGACGCCTGTACACAGTGACTATCTTGCTGACCACCAAAGATCGTGTTCATCTTGCAAGTATTATGAAAAAGCTACGTGTGATGCCACACGCGCTGAAAGTAAGACGTCGTAAGAACTAACGTTTAAACTTGATAATAGTTTTGCCAAGAATTTAGATCCCCTTAATGCTTTATCGCTTAAGGGGATTTTTATAACCGTAATCCTAGTATTTACCGCGCTCCCTCCCATTCCTGCCTGTACAAAAATCCAGTAAAATGCTTGAATAGATTATCTCTCTTATGTTTATGAGCCTTGTTATGTCACAGCTTTTATCTGCTATCCCTCTCAACTCTTTATCTGGAGTCGGCGCTAAAGTCGCAGAGAAACTGGAGAAGGTTGGGCTTAACAACGTACAAGATTTACTGTTTCACCTGCCTTTGCGCTACGAAGATCGAACGCGTATCTATCCAATCGTAAAACTGCATGCTGGTTTATGGGCAGCAGTGCAAGGCAAGGTAATGCACGTCGATACCATTTTCGGTAAACGTAAGATGCTCGCAGTAAAGATCAGTGATGGTAATGGCACTATTACACTGCGTTTTTTCAACTTCACTGCAGGCATGAAGAATAACTTTGCCGAAGGCAAACAAGTGCATGCTTATGGTGAGATCAAGCGCGGTAATATGGGGCTTGAGATCGTCCATCCGAACTACAAATTCTTTGCGCCGAGGCAACAGCCAGACGTTGAAGCCAATCTGACTCCGGTGTACCCAACCACCGAAGGGCTAAGACAAGTCACGCTGCGTAATCTTACCGATCAAGCCTTAGAGCTAATCGACAAGGCCGCAGTTAACGAGCTTCTCCCATCAGGTTTATACGACCACCAAATTACCCTCGCACAAGCACTGCATACCATTCACAGGCCGCCCCCGGGCATTGACCTAGAGCTGTTTGATGAAGGCAAGCACCCTGCGCAACTGCGCCTAATTATGGAAGAGTTACTGGCTCAAAACCTGTCTATGTTGTCTGTTCGTAGCAAAGGGCAGCAAGACAAGGCAATGCCTTTTCCTCCAGTAAACACCCTTAAAGATAAGCTACTGGCTCAGCTGCCGTTTTCACCAACCAATGCCCAAGCACGAGTGACCAAAGAGATCGAAGCTGACTTGGAAAAGCCGCATCCTATGATGCGTTTAGTGCAAGGTGATGTGGGCTCTGGTAAAACCTTAGTCGCTGCACTGGCGGCGGTTCGCGCATTGGAACACGGTCAACAAGTAGCACTTATGGCACCCACTGAACTACTCGCAGAACAACACGCGATTAACTTTGCCAACTGGTTTGAGGCAATGGGTATTCAAGTTGGATGGCTAGCAGGTAAGCTCAAAGGCAAAGCTCGTGAAACTGAACTAACACGTATTGCCAGTGGCGAAGCGCAAATGGTGGTCGGTACTCATGCCCTGTTCCAAGAGCATGTCGAGTTCAAAAACCTTGGTTTAGTGATCATTGATGAGCAACACCGATTTGGTGTCCACCAGCGATTAGAGCTACGTGAGAAAGGCGCAAAGCAAGGCTACTACCCCCATCAGTTGGTCATGACCGCTACCCCAATCCCACGAACGTTAGCAATGACGGCCTATGCCGACCTCGAAACTTCGATTATTGATGAACTGCCACCGGGACGAACCCCAATTCAAACCGTGGCAATTCCTGATACCAAGCGCGATGACATTGTTGAACGTGTGAAAAATGCGTGTCTCAATGAAGGCAAACAAGCCTACTGGGTATGTACGCTGATTGATGAATCGGAAGTACTGGAAGCTCAAGCTGCAGCTGATACAGCAGAAGAGCTACAACGCAAACTGCCTGACGTAAAAATTGGCTTGGTGCACGGCCGAATGAAACCCGCCGAGAAACAGGCGGTGATGAGAGAGTTCAAAGAGAACAAGCTGCATCTATTGGTTGCGACAACCGTGATTGAAGTGGGCGTGGATGTTCCGAATTCGAGCTTAATGATCATCGAGAACCCAGAACGTCTTGGCCTAGCGCAACTGCACCAACTGCGTGGCCGTGTCGGCCGAGGTTCGGTCGCAAGTCATTGTGTATTGTTGTATCACTCTCCGCTGTCTAAAACCGCTCAGAAACGCCTAGGTGTGCTACGTGAAAGTAACGATGGCTTTGTGATTGCACAGCGCGACTTAGAAATCCGTGGCCCCGGTGAATTGCTCGGTACCAAACAAACTGGCTTGGCTGATTTCAAGATCGCCGATCTAATTCGTGACCAACGTTTGATACCTGAAGTGCAGCGTATTGCGCGTCATATTCACGATAGCTACCCAGACAATGCTAAGGCGATCATCAACCGTTGGTTGGGTGAACGCGATGTTTACTCTAAGGCGTAGTTAACACTAAGGCATAGTTAACACTGAGACCGTGTTCAAACGTAAAAAAGGCTTCCTCAAGGAAGCCTTTTTAGTGTGCGTTACTTTCATCAAGCAAGAGCGAGATTCCCTATTCGCTCGTTCCTCACGATAGGGAATGACGATCAAAGTAAACTTTCATCATCAAAGTCCATGGTTAGCAATTCGTCATCCTCGGAGAGGGAAGAATGACCGAGTCGGGGATCTCTTAACCGTTCCCCGAACCGAACTTATCGTCATCAAACGGACCGATGATAACTAGGGCTTAACCGGGAAACTGATCTGCGCTTTTAAGCCACCTTCACTGCGGTTATTGACCACAACAGCACCTTGATGCTGGCTAACGATACGTTTCACAATTGCTAAGCCCAAGCCCGTTCCTTCGCTACCACGAGCCGTGTCACCACGCGTGAAAGGTTCAAACAGCTTTCCGATCTGGTCTTGTGGAATACCCGGCCCGTTATCTTCTACCGTCACCCAAGCAAGCTTGTTATCCGCCGTCATACCAGTTGATACCTTGACCCAACCATTACCGTAACGCAGCGCATTCACCACCAAGTTGCTCACAGCACGCTTCATCGCGATCGGATTACCTAGCGCTGGCTTCATCGATTCTGGAATATCGGTTTCAATCTGAAC
This sequence comes from Vibrio sp. 10N.222.55.B11, assembly GCF_041473705.1. Taxonomy (NCBI): domain Bacteria; kingdom Pseudomonadati; phylum Pseudomonadota; class Gammaproteobacteria; order Vibrionales; family Vibrionaceae; genus Vibrio; species Vibrio sp. 10N.222.55.B11. The sequence goes on along the minus strand of NZ_JBFRST010000050.1, from coordinate 71,777 downwards.
CTCGTAGCCACCCTCAGAGCTCGATACCTCACGAGCAATATCATCGACAAACACCGCTTGGAATGAATCTCGGTCGACAGGCTTTAGGTAATCCATGAACTGGCTGATGATTTCATTACACTCTTCGGTATCACTGATAATCCCCTCAGCTAAGTAGGCATCCTCTGGTGACATCATCTCAGTCGCTAAGCGAATACGCGTTAACGGAGTACGTAAATCATGGCTGATACCCGCCATCAACAAGGCGCGGTCTTCTTCTAGCTCTTGGATGCCTTTCGACATCTGGTTAAAGGCTCGAGTTACCGAGCGAATCTCTTGTGCGCCTTGAACTGGCAATGGCGGTGGAATATCACCTCGCCCGACACCTTGCGCCGCTTTCTCTAGCGCTATCAACGGACGGTTTTGCAATCGGATAAACAGCCAACCACCTGCGACAATCAACAGCGCCATGATCAGACTGTTACGAAACAGTGGTGCAAAATCCTCTTCTTGCAGCTCTGATAACGGAATACGAATTAAAGAGTTGGGTAACTGCGCAATGTCCATCCAAAGCACATAGCTCTCTTTACCCAAGATCAGCCGCACTTCAGTTTCAGAACCTAGCTCCTTGGTCATCTCCTCACTCATCAGGTCGATTGCGACCGCATGGTAATACTCACCCGCCGCTTCGCTGCCCTTGGCGTGAACGGTTACCCCGAGCTGTTCAAGCACACGCTGACGCAATGGCGCATCGATCTCGATATCACTGCCTTGGTCCAATACCAGGTTTAGCTCGTGAGCCAAAATCTTATTAAACTGCTGCAAACTTGGCATCAACGCATAGTTAAACACCGCGTAATAAGAAAAAATTTGGCTAGCGACCAATAGCGTTAAGAAAAGCACTATCGACTGAGTAAAGGAGCTACGTATACGCATGGGGTACCCGAGATGTAGAAAGATAAAGAAAGTGTTATATGACTATAACTCTAAACCATTGTGCTGAATAGAAAACGGGCCATCGCATATTAATGAGATGACCCGTAAAATTCACAGAATCGATAAAGCTACTGTAGGGCTTATTAAGCTGAATTACACAGCTTTGCCATCTGGAACGAATACATAACCCAAGCCCCACACCGTTTGGATGTAGCGAGGTTTGCTTGGATCTTCTTCAACTAGACGACGCAGACGTGAAATCTGAACATCGATAGAACGTTCCATTGCTGAATACTCACGGCCACGAGCCATGTTCATCAGCTTATCGCGAGACATTGGCTCACGAGCATTCGTTACCAAGGACTTAAGAACCGCAAATTCACCCGAAGTAAGCGGCATTGGCTCTTCACCGCGGAACATTTCGCGAGTACCTAGGTTCAAACGGAATTCACCAAATTCAACCACAGACTCTTCTGTACTTGGTGCGCCCGGCGCTTCAATGACTTGGCGACGCAGTACAGCTTTAATACGAGCAAGCAGTTCACGTGGATTAAATGGTTTTGGCAGGTAATCATCAGCACCCACTTCCAAGCCCACAATGCGATCCACTTCATCACCCTTTGCAGTAAGCATCAGGATTGGTAGCGAGTTGTTTGCGTTTCGTAGACGACGACAGATCGATAGACCATCTTCGCCCGGCAACATTAAATCCAATACCATCAAGTGAAAATTTTCACGGGTTAACAGGCGGTCCATCTGCTCACTGTTTGCCACGCTACGCACTTGAAAGCCCTGCTCTGACAGATAGCGTTCTAACAGTGCACGTAAACGAGCATCGTCATCGACCACTAAAATTTTGTAGTTTTCTTGCATGTAATGGTTCCACCTATTAAAGCTTAAACCTAAGGTTAAGCATTCTTGGTAAATTGTATATTGGTATAAGACATTAAAAATGTAACATTATTGGAGAAAAAGTCGCCTAAATAATTGTTAACGTATGTTGCCTTTCTATATATTCTATCTTAGATCATCATTTCATTAAGTCAGATTTATGAAAACCAAACTTATCACCCGAGAAGGTTATAACAAACTCAAAGCAGAACATGACCACTTATGGCACGAGAAGCGTCCAGAGATCACCAAAATAGTCACTTGGGCTGCAAGCCTAGGAGATCGTTCAGAAAACGCAGATTACACCTTCAATAAGCGTTTGCTTCGTCAGATTGATCGCCGAGTGCGTTTCTTAAGAAAGTTCCTACCTGATGTCACGATCGTGGATTACTCACCTCAACAAGAAGGTAAGGTCTTTTTCGGTGCTTGGGTCGAAATTGAGAATGATGATGGGGAAATTAAGAAGTTTCGAATTGTCGGCCCAGAAGAGATCTACGGCGATGCTAAAGGCTATATATCTATCGACTCACCAATGGCTAGAGCTCTGCTCAAGAAAGAAGTGGATGATGAGTTTACGGTAAAAACACCAGAAGGCGACAAAGAGTGGTTCATTAACTCAATTTGCTACGCAGACAACGAATAACCAAACCTAATAAACACCTAGCGATGAGCTGAGTGTTCAAGCAAACCCAAACTCCAGATAAAAGAAAACCCCGCAAGGCTTTCGCCTAGCGGGGTTAAGTCTCTATCGCAGCAATCCGGCTACTGTTTATCTCTTCGAGATAAGGTGCTCCCTGCATCTTTCCTTGATAGTGGCTAAATCCTTTAACCAATTTCCTTTTTGTTCATCGCCATCCTAGCGGTGTCCATTCTAGCCTGTCATCCTGACTGGCGAATCTCATCCAGAGATTATCACTTCCTTGCTGACCACTCATCCTAAGTAATCAAATCTTCATCCTGAAGATACCTAGTCCATTAGGCTTTTTCCTGTTCCTGCCAACTCCCTGTCGACAAGTTAAATATTACGGCAAATGGCCGTGTTTCCTAGATAGTCTTAAAAAACATTTCAGGTGAGAAATACGCCCACAAACACACAATCAAATAAAATCAGCAACTTAGTGTAACATCAAGACGATTTCATCGGTCTAAAGCGACTTAGTCTCACATCACTTGTAAGAGATCTCGCACAAAGCGGGTATCAGAAACGGAAATTCGACTTCTGACAGGATAATTACACAGCCAAAGCTAGAAAAAGCGTACGCTCACCCCCATGTATTTGTCATGATATTAAATAAGAGATTCATCGGATGAGCCAAGCTATCTGTCGACTGATCGCTGAAGAACTGAATGTCCGTTCTGAGCAAGTCACTGCCGCAGTAAACCTAATTGACGACGGTAACACCGTTCCCTTTATTGCCCGCTACCGTAAAGAAGTTACGGGTGGCTTAGACGATACCCAACTACGTAACCTTGATAGCCGCCTTTCATACCTTCGCGAGCTAGACGATCGTCGCCAAACAATTCTTAAGTCGATTCAAGACCAAGGAAAACTCACGCCAGAACTCGAGCGTGATATAACTCAGGCTGACAGCAAGACTCGCTTAGAAGATTTATACCTGCCATACAAACCAAAGCGTCGCACTAAAGGTCAAATTGCTATCGAAGCAGGCTTAGAACCACTTGCCGACACACTGTGGAATGCACCACAGCACGATCCAGAAACCGAAGCGGCGAACTTCATCAGCAACGATAAAGGCATTGCCGATACCAAAGCTGCTCTCGATGGTGCTCGTGCGATCATCATGGAACGCATTGCGGAAGACGCAAACCTACTAGAAAAGATTCGCCAACACCTAACACGCAACTCAGAGCTAGTCGCTCGTGTAGTGACAGGTAAAGAGCAAGAAGGCGAGAAGTTCAAAGACTACTTCGAGCACAACGAAACACTCAGCAAAGTGCCGTCTCACCGTGCACTTGCCATGCTGCGTGGCCGCAATGAAGGCTTCCTAACACTGGCGATGAATGCCGATCCTGAGCAAGAAGAAGGCGCTCGTGGTTCTTACTGTGAGAACATTATCTCTGATCACTACGGCATTACTCTGAGCAGTGCTCCTGCGGATGCTTGGCGTAAGCAAGTGATTAGCTGGGCATGGCGCATCAAGGTTTCTATGCACATGGAAACTGAATTGATGGGCGCAATGAAAGAGCGTGCAGAGATCGAAGCGATTGAAGTATTCGCAACCAACCTAAAAGACCTACTCATGGCAGCGCCAGCTGGTCCTCGAGCAACCTTAGGCTTGGACCCAGGTTTACGTACCGGTTCGAAAATCGCTGTCGTGGATTCAACCGGTAAGGTTTTGGCAACAGAAACTATTTACCCTCACCCACCTCAAAAGCAATACGACAAATCGGCACACGTGGTTGAGCAGATGGTTCGTCAATTCAATGTTGATTTGATTGCGATTGGTAACGGTACGGCTTCACGCGAAACCGACAGCTTTGTGGCTGACGTAATTAAACGCGGCAACCTAAAAGCGCAAAAGATCATTGTTAGCGAAGCGGGCGCATCGGTGTATTCCGCGTCTGAACTAGCTGCAAAAGAGTTCCCGAACATGGATGTATCAATTCGTGGTGCGGTGTCTATTGCTCGTCGTCTGCAAGATCCACTGGCAGAGCTAGTGAAGATTGACCCTAAATCGATCGGTGTGGGCCAATACCAACACGATGTGAGCCAAACTATGCTCGCTAAGCGCCTAGATGCGATTGTCGAAGACTGTGTAAACGCCGTAGGCGTTGATGTGAATACAGCGTCTGCCGCGCTACTGACTCGCGTAGCCGGCCTTTCTAGCACCATCGCTCAGAACATCGTGGATTTCCGTGATGAGAATGGTCGCTTCGAAGCACGTACTACGCTAAAGAAAGTCGCTCGCTTAGGGCCAAAAGCCTTTGAACAGTGTGCTGGTTTCCTACGTATTATGGATGGTAAGAACCCGTTAGATGCATCATCGGTTCACCCAGAAGCTTACCCAGTAGTGAAAACCATTGCCGAGAAAAACCACAAAGACATCAAATCTCTGGTAGGTAACACCGACTTCTTACGTGGTTTGCACGCGGTTGATTACACCAATGAAAACTTTGGTGTTCCAACGGTCACCGACATCATCAAGGAGCTGGATAAGCCGGGACGCGACCCTCGCCCTGAGTTCAAGACTGCAACCTTCGCAGATGGCGTAAACAGCGTTTCAGACCTAGAACCAGGCATGATTCTAGAAGGTGTGGTATCGAACGTGGCTAACTTTGGTGCCTTCGTTGATATTGGTGTTCACCAAGATGGCTTAGTGCATATTTCAGCACTCACCGATCGCTTTGTCTCTGACCCACGTGAAGTGGTTAAAGCGGGCGACATCGTGAAAGTGAAGGTGATGGAAGTGGATGTTCAGCGTAAACGTATTGCACTGAGCATGCGTATGAAGGACGAGCCTGGACAAGACAACCGTGCTCAACGTTCAAGTGCACCTCGTACACAAAACCGCTCGAATCAAAACTCGCAAGGTGGCCAACGCCGTCGTGAAGAGCCGCAACAAAACGCTGCAATGGGTGGAGCATTCGCTGCCGCTTTTGCTAAAGCGAAAAAGTAATCCATTAGCTCATCTAAAAAGCTGATGTGCTTAAAACAGAAAACCTGCATCCCTTAGGGTATGCAGGTTTTTTTATTATGTGTTCAAAAAAGACATCGAAGCTTGGTTGACTCGTAAACTTTTGATTTATAAGACCACCAACATCTCTGATGGAGCATGAGGCGCAACAGCATGACCATAATGATACTTTATGACCTTACGTCGTTTCTCCATCTGTCCTTCCTGAATCGCCGCATCTAAAACATGCTTTGGCAGGCGGAAACGCATGGTATAACCTTTGCCTTGATCAGCACTGTATGTTTTCAGTGCCAATAAGCTGAACAGCCGATCAAAAGGGTCTTGTGGCTCTTCTTGGCTAACCGAATTGGCCTCTGACTCGTTCTCCATTTCATAACCTGGATGGTCTGAAGGATCCCAAGCCGACTGCTGCCTTCGTTTATCGTCTGATTTTACCTTACGCTCTGCATTGGTTCTCGCCAATGCTACTGCGGGAGCAATAGGTTCTCGGACTCTATTATCACGCGCAACTTGCTCTGTTTGCACATTAACGGACGGGGCGATTAGTGGCACACTCACTGCAGTTGCAGGTGACACAATCATCGCGAACTCTCCTCAAGAATCGCCCATCGTTTTTGCTATAACGCTGTTGTACTGTGAGTCAGCACAACAGGCATAGCCCAACTTAGCGCAATCAGCTCTGGAGAGAGTTAGGTCTGAGTATCATGCAACACGTTGGTGTTATACCAATCGTAGTAAATAACTGATCATCCTAGCTTGTTAAAATGCTCGATAACGGCGTTAGATTTTTTGATTGTAGAATAACTACTTATCGAAACTACTTGTCAAAAAAAAGCTGCCTTGTTCTCAAGCCTTTTACCTACGCTATTTTTGAACACTTACTTACTGTGATTGGTATTAGCTTATATATCGACCAAGCCGGATATATATTTAGCAATTATTTTTGTGCGAAGCTGACAAGCTCACTGCAAAAGGCATCCGCTTCGGTCATAAACGGTGCATGCGAAGACTGGGTAAATATGTATTGCTCGGTATGAGGCAAGGCTGTGCCTAAGTCTTTCGCAACCTTGATTGGCACCAATCCATCTAATCGACCATACAAGCGTAGCATTGGTACTGAAATCTCAGGCAGTTGTTCACGCAGATCGACATCCGACAGCATCTTTAATCCTGCCAATAATGAGTCAGGGTTCGGCAACGGGCGAGACAGCACCGCTTGCTTGAGTTGTTTTACATCTTGCCTTGCTGAAGGGCTGCCCATGGCTTGCAATGCCATAAAGCGTTCGATGGTGGTTTGGAAATCTTCAACCAGTTGCTCGGTGAATGCGCTTAATACGTTGGGCTGAATGCCTCGCCATAACACGGGCTCTTTTGCAGCGGCGAATTTGGGAGAACTGGCGACAGTCACCAGCTTGCTCACGTAATCTGAGTGATGGAGAGCCATGTGCGTTGCGACCAAGCCTCCAAGTGACCAACCCACCCAAATCGCTTGCTTTGGTGCTTCGGCCAAAAGCTGCTGAGCAATCTCTTCAAGATCTTGAGCGTGGCAGTGCGCGCTGTGTCCATACCCTGGTAAATCGACAACATGCACTCGAAAATCAGCTTGTAATGCATTAACGGTTTGTTGCCATACCGCACCGTTCATTCCCCAGCCGTGAACCAGTACTAAATCAGGCCCTTGCCCAGAAACATGCCAATATAACGCGTCACCCATTCTCAATATTCCCTACTTTTTCCATCAGCGATAATCCGCGCTTTTCAGTATGGTGAGCAAAAGGAACACCATAACCCAAAAGCATCACGAGCTATGTTATCCGATTGGCTACAAAAACACACACCACGTCTGGTCACACCTCAATGCCACCTGTGCAAACTTGATAAACTGCCCAGTGATACACATCCTCGATGGTGCAATTCTTGTCTCAAACTCTTTCAGCCAGTACCACGCTGCCAACGATGTGGTTTAAAAACACTGCTCACAGTAGAGCAGTGCGGACAGTGCTTATCTCAACCTCCACCTTGGCATCGCCTCTACTGTGTCGGCGATTACACCTTCCCTACAGCAGGTTACATTCAGCAAATGAAGTACGCTGATAAGTTTTGGTTTGCACGTGATCTATCTAAGCTATTGGCATCACGTATCGAATATCCTGCTCCGCTGATCACCAGCGTGCCGCTGCATTGGCGTCGATATACTCATCGCGGCTTTAATCAAAGTAAGCTGCTAGCCGACTACACGGCTCAAGAGCTTGGCGTTGAAAGTGATGTGCTCTTTCGTCGAATTCGCTCAACGGCTTCCCAGCAGGGGCTGACTAAATCCGCACGATTACACAATCTAAAGAGCGCTTTTGCGCTGCGAAAACAAGACGTTCAAGGAACTATCCCCTCTCACGTCGCGATAATTGATGATGTTGTAACCACCGGCAGTACTGTGTATCAATTATGCCAATTACTACTTGAAGTGGACGTTAAAAGGATTGATATTTACTGCATCTGCCGCACTCCTGAGCCCTCTGGATAAAAGCTGTGAATCACTACTTGTACAGCAATCCAACAAAAAAGGGCTGAATTACAAATCTGACAGGAGTAGAATGGCGCTAATAACCTACAAATCTACTCAGGTATTCGTCGTGTCAAATATTACTATTACAGAAACAGCTCAAACTCACTTTGCCAATCTGCTGTCACAGCAGCCTGAAGGTACAAACATTCGTGTGTTCGTGGTAAACCCAGGCACACAAAACGCTGAGTGTGGTGTTTCTTACTGCCCAACAGATGCTATCGAAGCGTCTGACACAGAGCTTAAATTCGAAGCTTTCTCTGCATACGTAGATGAGCTAAGCCTACCGTTCCTAGATGAAGCTGAAATTGACTTCGTTACTGACAAAATGGGCTCTCAGCTAACGCTTAAAGCACCAAACGCTAAGATGCGTAAAGTCGCAGACGATGCACCACTTCTAGAACGTGTTGAATACGCAATTCAAACACAAGTTAACCCACAACTTGCTGGTCACGGCGGTCACGTTAGCTTGGTAGAAATCACTGAAGACGGCGCAGCTATTGTAGCATTCGGTGGTGGTTGTAACGGTTGTTCTATGGTTGATGTAACGCTAAAAGAAGGCATCGAGAAAGAACTTCTTCAACAGTTTGAAGGTGAACTGACTGCTGTTCGTGATGCAACTGAGCACGATCGTGGTGAGCACTCTTACTACTAATCACTGATTTAGTGTTAGTTGTTATTTGAAAGGTTGATGCGCAAGCATCAACCTTTTTTGTTATGTGGATAAGCAAGTTAGGACTATCGCGTTCTCTCTATACTCTTTTGCTATACAACCATATTTTCACCTCGTTACCATCTTGAGTAAGGTATTCAAGTGATCGTAATCGATTCCTGCTTCAATAATTTTCGGATATGAAAACTCGGATCTAGGAACTCAAGGTCATTTCCCCTATATTAGAATGACTTTATAAGAAAGAATTCCAATGAGCTAAGGAGCGAGCGCAATGACGAAAAGGACCAAGCCAGAGATTTTGGCTAAACAAACTGTCGCTCAATCAAGACTATTCTCTATCGAGTCTCTCGACTTACGCTTTTCAAACGGCGAAGAGCGCACTTACGAACGCATGAAGCCCAGCGGGCGCAACGCAGTGATGATGGTTCCTATTACTGAGCAAGGCGATATTCTATTAGTACGTGAATATGCAGCGGGAACTGAACGCTACGAACTTGGCTTTCCAAAAGGGCTGATTGATCCAGGTGAGCAGCCAAACGAAGCCGCCGTTCGCGAACTCAAAGAAGAGATAGGCTTCGGTGCCAACAAGCTTACTCCGCTGAAGGAAGTGATCCTTGCACCCTCTTACTTCTCTAGCAAAATGACGCTGTTTATTGCAGAAGACCTCTACCCAGAAAAGCTAGAAGGTGATGAGCCAGAGCCTCTCGATATTGTGCGCTGGCCACTTGCTCAAGCCGAAGAACTGTTAACACATCTCGATTTCTGTGAGGCTCGGAGTATTACAGCCCTGCTTTTAAGCCTTCGTGTATTACACAATAACTAGAACATTCAGGCTCGCTCTAAGAGTAAGAGAACATTTATGCCAATAACAAAAGATTTGTCTCACCTCCTACCCTCTGTCATTGAGATTGCTCGCTCTGCTGGTCAACTCATCTTAGAGATCTACGAGAAAAAGGATTACGAAGAGTTCATTAAGAGTGATGACACTCCAGTAACCAGTGCCGATCTTGCAGCACATAAGCTGATATTAAAAAAACTCAGTGAATTGACGCCTGATATTCCCGTATTATCCGAAGAAGACGCCGACATCAGCCTAGAGCAACGCTCTCAATGGGATCGCTACTGGTTAGTTGACCCACTGGACGGCACCCAGGAGTTCATCGCACGAAGTGGTGATTTCGCGACAATTATCGCCCTAATCGAGCATAACAAGCCAGTGATGGGCGTGGTATACGCACCCGTTTCAGGTGTGAGCTATTACGCTTACAGTGGCAAAGGCGCTTGGAAGATCCCAGACCTTAATGACAGCGTGAAAATCAAAACGCATCGTCACGAGCTGCCAAACCAGTCAATCGCAATGGCTATAAGCCGTCGCCAAGATATCAATCGCATCACTAGCCGTATGAGCTCAGCATGGAATTATGATTTGGTTCCTCTAGGCTCAGCAGCGCTTAAGGCCTGTTTAGTCGCAGAAGGCGCTGTGGATTGTTATCTGCGCCTTGGACCAACCGGAGAGTGGGATACCGCCGCAACGCAGTGCATTGTTGAAGAAGCTGGCGGACGTATCTTAAGTACTCAACTAGAACCGCTTTCGTACAATGAAAGAGAAACGCTAGAAAACCCGAACTTCATTGTACTCGGTGATGCAGATTTACCGTGGGTAGAAATTTTGCAAGGCAAAGACTAGGCGAGTTTGCTCCCTTTAACTGTCAGATATCCTCTAGATTCTCAGAACAAACAAAACGGGCACCTCAGTGAGGTGCCCGTTTTTTATATCTCGTAATTTAGTGACCCTTAGCCGTTTAGCTAAAAACGACCTTGATAAGTAAACTGGTACTTACCTTGGCTATCAGGATTACCCAACCATTTAAGCTGATTTTGCATCGTTGGCGGGAATTCAACACCCGGTTTAAACCACGCTGCAGATGTGTAGCGCTGGTTAGATGTTAGACTCGCTGAGAACTCACTGTCTACTTGAGTGCTCTTCTGAACGCCTTTGGCTGCAATTGTACTGTCTTCACAGGTTATGTCCGCAATCACAGGACCAAGGTCTAACGAACCAACAGGTGAATCGACTGCAGCACCAGACCAAGCCACAGTACCTTCACCAGACTGACACCAAGGTTGAGCATGAACCGCATGCTTGATCGTCAGCTCAACCTTTCCACCAATTGAAACCGGGACTGGAATGGCTGGGGCGTATTTCATCACGTTCATAGCAGGCATTGAGGCCACTAAGTTCTCTGCATACGCGCCACTCATGCTGTACCCGACACGCCCTTTACCTGACAAGTTCATGTCGCTGTTACGACCAAAACGAACCGCCAGTTCTGCTTTGGCTTGAAATAGCTTAGAAAACTGGAAGTCCCACTGCACTGAACCGTAATTAACACGCTGCCAGGCGATATTATTGGCGCTGCCCTGCCAAACCGTTCCTTCAACACCTTCAATATTCAAGCCACGCACAGCCGGTGCATGTTTGAGTACAAAAGAGGCCGGTAGATGCAGCAACAGACTAACCGAGAAAAAGACAATAAAGATGCCGCCAAAAAGTAAACCTAACTTCAAAGATAAACCGCGTTTCACATTAACCTCGTTTAAACTGTAGTCGGTTGACCTCAATAACCCCTGGGTTATCGGAGCGATCAATGTCCATAAACTCAACTTCGACACCCTGCTTCTCTTTCAAGTATGTCAGCCAATCTAAGAACTGATTAAAAGGCACAGGTTTTACCCAGACTTGCAGCATCTCGCCACGTGGTTGCACGCGTATTAGCTCGATATTAAAGCGACGCATAGAAGCTGGTACAGATTGATTCAGAGGCTGGCTCGCACTGATGCCACCACTGCCTCGCAACTCAACCACTTCATTGGCTTTATTGGTTACCCAAGCTAGAAGTTGCTTCTCACTTTGAATACGGCTCTGCGCAAGTTCAGCTCGCTGACTGAGTGGCTGGATTAGCCCCCAATAAACGACACCGACCACCAATAGAATTGAGCAACCAATCACTAGTCGTTGCTCTCTTTGACTTATTGAAGTCCACCACGCTTGGAGTGGCTCAATCATATTTCTCATCACTGATCTCCTTACGCAGGTTATTGATGGGGTTTAAGAGTAAAGCTGCCAAATACGGCATCACCATTACGATTCAATGGCCCTTGCTCAACGGTAAACTTCTCTTCAAGTTTGACTCGCGCAGTCTCGAAATATTGGAAGTCAGTACTTTTCGCTTCCAATCTCACCTCTGAGCGGTTGCCGTCGTAGCGAATACTATTCACTTCGATGGCTTTCACTTGTCCTAAAGTTTCTGGCAGTAACGCTAGCCATCCAAGTAAGGAATCACCATCACCCGAGCCACCATACTTCTTAGCTTCGTCGTTCATCTGGCGCTTAAGGTAGCTGACCGTCGGAATACGTTGCTTGCCCGGAAGTACGCTTCTAAAAATACGTTCACTCTCCGTTCGGTACGCTTCGGCTTGTGCTTCGTACTGCTGAACCTTTAAGACTTGCTGAGTGACGATCACCGCCACCAGCAAACAAGCTGCGATCGCTACTTTTTGCCATACACACCAGTACTTACTGAATGAAGATTTGGTTTTAAAGGTGCCAGTCAGTAAGTTTACGCCACTTGTAATGGCTTGTTGGCTCAGTAAAGACATCACCAGTTCCGCAGGTTTAGCTTGCCACTCAATGCCACTTTGCAGTTGAACGTCATCACTTGGCAGTGCGGTGTAGCTAAAAATCGTTGGTGATTGCTCTTCGTCATCTAAGGCAACCCAATCGCTTTGTAAGAACATCGCTAGCCACGCCTCATTGATCGACACTGCTTGATAGTTGCTTTGACGCAATAACCAATGTTGGTCGATCTGCAGCGCACTGATGCCCTGATCTTCTAAAGGCAACGCTAAGGTATCAGGCAATACTTTACGAAAGATAATGTTCGCTTCGCGGAAAGTATCCAGCGCCTGCTTAAGCCAATCACGTTCCACACCACACACTGTCGCGTGCGTTGCGCCTTTCTCTAAAATAGTCAGGTGTAAGTCTTCGATATCTTGTGCGACTTCGTCTTCTAATAAAAACGGCAGCATAGAATCGAACTGGCGAGCAGCACCTTTCGGGATCTCAACACGCTTAATTAAGCATTCACTTCCCGGCAATAAAGCGATACAGCTGCGCTTTTCAGCGTAAGGCGTTAACTCGTCAAGCTGATCCCAGCTAGACAGTTCACCGCTTGCTATCACTTCTTGTTGGCTTGTCGACCAAACTAACCACTGCACAGGGCTTTGTGGTTCGCTACTCAGTCGAACGGTCAGAAACTCGCTCACTGATTCCTCCAAAACGACGGCGTACTACCGTCACTGTTTCTCGATTACTACTATAGAAAAGCGTCCGTATACGTACACGTGACTGCTCAACTAATACCTCTGCATCTAGCTCAAAATAGGCGCTATCTACAGTTAAATATGCTTTCGCTTTTTTGCTGACTTCGGCACTCACACCCACAATAGCAGGCTCAGCCATAAACGCATCCACCGTATCCCAACCATCGAATGGGCGTTTGTCTATCAGCTGTTTGGCATCCGATTCACTTAAGCCGGGGGCAAACATCGCTTCCAATAACGGCGCCTGCTTTTCCGTAAGAGTATTCACATTCAAACGGAAATCGTCGCTCGGCAGAGCACAAACAAAGGGGCGAACCTTATTCATCACCTCACCAGTGACTTGATAAACCGAGCGTAGCTCGGACTCATCGGCCATTAAGCCATTCGCTGCCAAATAAGATGGCTTCATCGCCTCATAAGTACTGTCTTCTACACCAGCTGAAGAGGTGGTTCGGGTATCACTATCAACAAATTCCCAGCTTGAATGTGCAATAACCTCGGCCTGATAAGGCTCAACATCTTGGTTTTCCAACAAGGTTTGCCAAACCGTAATTAAATAAGGTGTTTGGTTACTTGAAGTCGTCGCCACACCAGCCAACGCATTGAGATTAAAACATGCCTGAGCATCAACAATACGGCCTTTAACTTGACCATAATCCAACGGGTATACCTGTTCTTCTAACGCCCATGGTTGACTCAAGTTGACGGTATCACTGTCTTTGTAGCTTTGCCTAATGCCGTCTTGCACCAGCGCTTCGACACCAATGCTGTACCAGTAAGCCTGTTGGTAATTCAGTTGATTGCCCACGCGCTTAAATTGAGTAAACAGGCGTTCCGACATACTGCCTGCGATGGTTGCCATTATCGCCAGTAGCATCAGGATAATGATCAGCGCAACACCTCGCTGCTTGCGCCCCATGGCAGACCTTGTCAGTGCAAACTTATTAGTTCGATGAGTCATTATTCCCCTCATTACTACTTGAAGAGTCACTGTTTGAAGAATCATCGGCCTGATCTAGCGTGCCACTAGGGGTGAGATAAATACGCTCTATCTCACCATAATCTTTCAAGGTTAGCTTTAACCTTACCGCTTTCGGTAGCGATTTGTCGGCTTGCCACTCTTTCCCCCAGCGGCTTCCGTCATAAAACTCGAATTCCAAGCTTTCAACATCATCAAGCAAAGGCGTAATCACACCTTCTTGTCCTGCAGGAGTATCGGGGTAGCGCCACCACACACGCTCAAGCGTTTCTTCTTTAATGCGGTAACCCACTTTGGTGACTTCTCCGCGAGGAAACTGCTGCTGTGGGTTATGCCAGCCAAGGCGAGTAAACATGATGCCAACGCTGTCGGAATCCAGTAAATACTCTTTAATTAAGATCAGCTTAGATGATGCTTCTTCACCGTTGGTACGAAATTGTCGCACCGCCATCTGGCGAAAATCATTATCTAAAATGACTAAGCTACGTTGCAGTTGATTTAAACGAGCACTGCGCTCGATTGAAAGCTCGTTGCTGCGCTGAACCTGATTGACTACCTGATAAGCCGCCATGCTTAACGTGGCAAAGATAGCGATCGAGACCAAAACCTCAATTAAGGTAAAGCCTCTCCCTTTCGAAGATAGTCCTTGTTTACGAGGCACACGCTTATTGGCGGACATGCTCTTACTTAGCGACTTGCTCTGAGCTAACGACACGCTTTTACTTGACCACATAGCTGCGCACCGTGACCACTGGAGAAGCTTGTTTACTGGTTGCCACACTCACATCAAACGCCTTTAATAAATCATCGCTAGTATCGATTGGCGTGACCTTCCAAAACCACTCTCTCTCGGCCAACTCTTGTGTGCCCTGCGCTTTTTTTAGCTTCTCAGGATGCAGCATCACCAAAGCCATTTGATTATCAACGACCATAGCCGCGAAGGTTTTTTCTTCGAGATAACTGAGGGTATTGATGTGCTGAGTAACAGCACGAATCACACTGATCGCCGCAGTCGCAAAGATAGCGAGCGCAACCAATACCTCAAGCAGCGTCATTCCTCGAGAACCAAGGGGCATACCACGAAAACGATAAGGAGAACGGTTATTCCTCTTCATCTTCATCTTCTTCTCCCGGTTCTAGCAGTCGAATCACACCATTGTCCAATACTCGAATACGCCAACCATCTTGTATGGTGTCTCCGGTATTTGGATAAAACGACAATACAAATGGCGTCATTTCAGCACTCGACAAGATGTAGATCTGTGGTGGTTTCGGCTTCTTTTCCTCTTCAAGATCAGCAAACATATCTTCATCAAACAAGCTTCCTGGGTTGAACAACCGATCATCGTCTTCCCATGCGCCACCACCTAAGGTCAGTGACAATGCGAGTTCTTCCGGTAGTTCAGTTAAAGAGGGGATTTTTTCAAAATCGACTTCTTGCCAGCCTTCAGACTTAAGCGCCATCAGTACATAGGTCGATTTCTTTTCATCAACTCGAACGCCAAAATCTAAGCCGCTCAAAATAGCCTCTTCATTGAGTAATTGAACTCGCTGATAAAAGCTTTGAGCGTATTTTTTAGCAACATCTTTGCTATTGGTAGGAATGGTCGCGATCACCGCAACCGCCGTTACTGACAGTAGTACCAACACCAAGAGAATCTCAATCAAGGTGAAACCTGGCTGTGTTTGCTTAGTTTTCACCTTTAGACTCCATCTGTTTACGTCCTACCATCAATAACGTATCAAGCATCAATAACGAATCAAACAATAAGCTGAAGCTTATTGGAAATCCTGCATGTTCCAGTTGCCGATATCCGCCGCAATACCTTCACCACCTTCTTGGCCATCAGCACCAAGAGTGAAAATATCAATAGTGCCGTTATCACCAGGGCTTAGGTATTGGTACTCGTTACCCCATGGGTCGTTTGGCAGACGCTTGATGTAGCCACCGTCGCGGTAGTTACGAGGCTCTGGGCTGCTTGGCTTAGAAACCAATGCATCAAGACCTTGATCCGTTGTTGGGTAAACGCTGTTATCCAGTTTGTACATATCTAGCGCGTTCTCTAGCGCCACAATATCAGTGATGGCTTTTTGTTGGTCAGCCTTCTCTTTGTTACCCAATAGGTTAGGTACAACAAAGCTCGCCAATACGCCAAGGATAACCACAACAACCATCACTTCTAATAGGGTAAAGCCTGATTGTTTCTTCATTCTGTTTTTCATTATTTTCTCCAAATTACAGACAGCGAGTTGAAGGTAATAATGTCCTTCTTCTCGTTAATCCAAAAACTAACGTCTTATGAGCAGTTAATTAACCACTCATCAAATTATTCATTTCAAGCATCGGCATCAGAGTCGCCATCACAATGAACAGCACTAAGCCTGCCATCAAAGCGATAAGTGCTGGCGTAAAGATACCTAACGCGATATTCACGGTCGATTCAAAGCTTTGATCCTGGTTATCTGCCGCTCTTGTTAGCATTTGCTCTAACTGACCACTCTGCTCACCACTGGCGATCATATGCAGCATCATTGGAGGGAAGAGTTTGGTTTGATCGAGCGCTTTACGCAGGCTTGCCCCTTCTCTAACACTGTCTGACGCCTGCAGTACTTGTTGCTTCACATGGTGATTCGACATTACATCAACCGCAACCTTCATCCCCTCAAGGATAGGAATCGCACTCGAGGTACAGATAGAGAGTGTTCGTGCAAAACGAGAGGTATTAATTCCTTTCGCGATCTTGCCGATCAGTGGAATGCTTAATAGCTTGCGATCCCAACTCATGCGAACACCCGGCTTTTTCAGAGCGGTCTTAATCAACACAATCACACCGATGATCAACAACAGTAATTGGATGCCCCAATTCTGGATAAATTCACTCGATGCCAATAAAAATTGTGTCGATTGAGGAAGTTCTTGGCCCATTTGGATAATCGGTTCAACGATCTTAGGTACCACGGTTGCCAGCAGGAACGAAACAATCGTCACCGCAAACACCACCAGCACCACAGGGTAGATCATCGCTTGCAGCAACTTAGAGCGCATCTTCTGACGGTTTTCTGCGTAATCAGCCAGTCGCTCCAATACCGCATCTAAGTGACCCGATTTCTCACCAGCCGCGACCATGGCTCTAAACAGTTCATCAAAGATATGTGGGTAATCAGCCAAGCTATCGGCTAGCGAATAACCTTCCGTTACCTTCGAACGAACCGCCAGTAACATGGTTCGAATACGTGGCTTTTCAGATTGCTCCGCCACGGCTTTCAAGCACTCTTCTAGCGGCATGCCTGATTGCACCAAGGTGGAAATTTGGCGAGTAATCAAAGCAAGGTCTGGCGTGCTGATACCACGCTTAAAGCTGGTCGAAGGCTGTGCACCTTTCGTCGTTTTAGCTTTAGCTTCGGTCATCTCAACCGGCATCAAGCCTTGTTCTTTGATTCTTTGGCGAGCCTGACGAGCATTATCTGCTTCAATTGAGCCCTTTTTGCTCTTACCCTTGGCATCCAGCGCTTTGTATTCAAATGCCGCCATACTAGACTTCCTTGGTCACACGCATCACTTCTTCTAAGGACGTTACCCCTTTCAGAACTTTGCTCAAGCCATCATCTCGAATACTTGGTGTTGTGCCACGAATTGCTTTCTCAATCGCCTGTTCGCCAGCCTCACTGTGAATCAGCTCTTGTACCGAATCGTCAATCATCAATAGCTCATGAATACCAGTACGGCCTCGATAGCCTTTGTGACTGCAGCTTTCACACCCTTTGGCATGGTAAAGCGTTAGGCTTTCTTTCTTCTTCAACCCAAACAGTTTTTTCTGTTCTTTATCCGCTTCGTAAGGTTCTTTACAGTCGTTACACAGGGTGCGAACCAAGCGCTGAGCCAAAACACCCAGCAGCGAAGAAGAGATCAAGAAGGGTTCGATGCCCATATCACGCAGACGCGTAATTGCACCGATTGCCGTATTGGTGTGAAGGGTCGACATCACTAAGTGACCGGTCAAAGAGGCTTGAACAGCGATCTCTGCGGTCTCTAAGTCACGTATCTCACCAATCATTACCACATCGGGATCTTGACGAAGAATCGCACGTAAACCACGCGCAAAGGTCATATCAACCTTAGGGTTCACTTGTGTTTGACCAATGCCATCAATATCAAATTCAATTGGGTCTTCAACGGTAAGGATGTTGCGTTCGTTGCTGTTAAGCTCTTGCAGGCCAGCGTACAAGGTCGTTGATTTACCTGAGCCTGTCGGGCCAGTCACCAAGATAATGCCATGTGGGCGCTGAATCAGCTTACGGAAGTTTTCATGGTTTTCTGCTGTCATACCTAAACTGTGCAAGTCTAGACGAGTGGCGTTTTTGTCCAACAGACGCATTACCACACGCTCACCGTGCGAAGAAGGCATGGTTGAAACACGAACATCAACCGCTCGGCCACCAATACGCAAAGAAATACGACCATCTTGTGGCACGCGTTTTTCCGCAATATCCAATTTAGCCATAACCTTTACACGTGACACGAGCAGCGGAGCCAGTTTACGGCTTGGCGCTAGAACATCACGCAGCACACCATCAACTCGGAAACGGATACAAAGTGACTTTTCAAAGGTTTCGATGTGTATATCCGAAGCACCCTCTTTGATCGCCTCACCCAGCATCGCATTGATTAACTTGATGATTGGTGCATCATCTTCTGATTCAAGTAAGTCTTCGTCTTGAGGCAGTTCTTCCGCTAGTGAGAAGAAATCATCACTATCAGCACCAATGTCTTCCATGAGCTGACGAGCTTCCGACGAGTCACGCTGATAAGCATCGGTCAGTTTTTTATCAAACTCATCGAGAGTAATCGCTTGTGGCGTGAAACCATTTTTCACAACACGACTCACTTCAATGATCGCCGCCGATTTCAGTGGCTCAACATAATAAAGTATCGGTGCGCGCTCTGGATGTTGATACTCCAACACCATCTTATAGCGATTCGCAAAGCTAAACGGCAAGCGCTGATAAGTACGTGCCGCCCCTACCAATTCAGCCATTATTCTGTTTCCATCTGATCAATGAAGGCTTGAAGTTCAGCCGGGTAATTCATGCTTTCGCCAAATTTAGGCAATACCGGGATGTTATCGTCTGCCATTAATTTCAGTCCTTGCTCAGCCTTGTACAACTGCTCAGCACGGATGAAGTTGTATTTACGCTGCGTGATACCATCGGCTGTCATACCATCACGAATAATGGTTGGTTTGATGAAGACCATTAGGTTCTTTTTCTCAACCTGAGTACTGGTTGATTTGAACAGGTGTCCTAGAACAGGGATATCGCCCAAGAACGGCACCTTAGATTCACTTTCCAGCGCTCGCTCGTCAATCAAGCCACCCAGCACCAGCATTTGACCGTCTTGAACAATCACTGACGTATTTAGCTGACGCTTAGCAAAACGAACATCTACTGCCCCGTTTGCGCCTAATACGTTCGATACTTCTTGTTCTATTTGCAGCTGAACTGAGTCACCTTCATTGATTTGTGGCACGACTTTTAGCTTGATACCCACTTCTTTACGTTCAACCGTTTGGAATGGGTTATCGTTACTTGAGCCTGCGGTCGAGCCAGTTAAAACAGGCACCTCTTCGCCCACAATGAACGACGCTTCGCCGTTATCCATCACGGTGATACTTGGAGAAGATAGGATATTTGAATTTGAATCGGTCGCTACTGCACTGATCAAGGCAGTCCAGTCACCCATCACTACGCTCATTGCCGCGCCATTAACGCCAGAAAGAGCAGAAGCTAACGTTGAGTAGTCACCGGATTCTGTGGTCGTTTCATTACGCAAAAAGGCGCCATTATCATCATAGACTGCGGTGGTCGTTTCAGTGTCTTTCGCTTCTTCTAAACCAACCATTACGCCACCGATTGACGCACCTGTGTTGCCATACTGAATCACAGCACCAGTATCAAGGTTACCCCATTGCACACCAAGGTTAATGCCATCACCCTCTGCCATCTCGACAATTAGGGCTTCAATCAATACTTGAGCACGACGAATATCCAACTGTGCGATCACATCTTGAAGCGCATTCATGATGTCCGGTTGTGCGGTAATCACCAACGAGTTGGTATCACTGTGAGCGGAGATCATCACTTGGTTACGTTGCGATGAGCTGCCTTTGGTTGAAGATTGCTTTTCTGATTGCAGGTTGTCCGACACGCCTTTCAGCACATCGACTAAATCTTCTGCTTTGGCGTATTTAAGGTAAATTACTTGGTTGTTGCCCTTGGTTGCCATTTCCACATCAAGCTGTTCAATCAACCTTCTTAAACGGCTACGTACCTTAGGGTCACCTGAGATAAGAATCGCATTGGTACGTTCATCGGCAACTAATTTAGGTTGTAGAAATGCAGGTGTGTTTTTCGCATCAGTGGTTTTGCTTAACGCATCAACGATACGTACCATTTCTGCCGCAGAAGCATTCTTTAGCTCAACGACTTCAATCTCTTTATCACCCGCTTGGTCAACACGCTTGATGATTTCAGCTAAACGGTTTACTACCGCCGCTCGGCCTGTAATAAGGATGATGTTGGCTGGGTCGTAGTGCACAACGTTACCCGCGCCTGCATTGTCGTTTAGTTGACGAAGCAGAGGAGAAAGTTCACGTACCGAGACATTACGAACCGTCACAACACGTGTCACCACATTGTCGCCTTTGATCGTGTCACTGTCTCCAACGACTGGAATTGCCGATGTTTTCGAATCTTTGGCCTTGATGATCTTAAGAACACCTGAGTCCATTTCGACAACCGCGTAGCCATACACTTCCAATACGTTTAGGAAGAAGCTGTAATATTGCTCTTCATTGAGTACGTCGTAGCTGCGTACATCGATTTTTCCACGCACCGAAGGGTCAACGATGATCGTCTTCTCTAGGTTACGACCAACAATATTAATAAACTCTTGAATATCAGTGCCTTTAAAGCTGGCACTAAAATCACTCGCGATGGCTGCGGGTGTGCAGATCAAGCTTCCTGCCAATAACCATGCACTTTTCTTAAACCAATGCTTCACGTACTTCTCCTACACTTTCGTCCTTCGTTAGACGCAAAGTTTTAAAATTCAATAAACACTTCATGTTGTTGACCATCTCTCTCGACCACCAGATTTAGCTCTGTTAGTTCTGAGATGGAACGGAATATGTTGCCCATAGCAGCAGGGTCTGTCAGGTCTTGTCCATTTAACTGAGTGGCAATATCTCCGTTTTGGAGCCCAACAGAGTTAAAAAGTTCTGAATCTTTGCCCGGGCTCACACGATAACCGATCACTTTATCGTCACGCTTCACCTGAGACAGTCGAACATATTGGAAGATTTGTTGCGGATCTTTCATTATCTTCGCTTTAATTTCATCAAGCTTCTCTTCTGCTGAAGCCGGATTATTACCACGAACCGAAGAAGAGCTACGAGGTGGCGCAGGCGCTGATACAGCCAAACGCTTGTACTCAATACCTTCAAGCATCAAGGTTTCGTCTCGTCCTGAGTTATCAATGATAACGCGGTCGATTAATACCGCTTTTAACTTGGCTCGAGTGCCTTCAATCTCTTCATTAATTCCGTAGGTCGCTTGCGTGCCGCGATTGGCGATCACCGCTAAGCTCAGTTTTGGATTCGAGCTCGCGACTGCACCCACTAAAACGAGGTTTAATCGCGTCTTAGGCGCATCTTGGATAACTTGCTGTTCAACCACAGCGGGCGTGCTTGGGTTGTAAGCACCAAACATGTTGCTCTGCTGCAAAGAAGAGATATCAAGGGTCGATTGAGGTGCTGAAGACGATGAAGCCGTTGCTGTCCAAGGCGCGATAGTTTGCTCAGCAGGTTCGATAAACCATGCAAGCTGCCCTAAGATCCATGCGGAAGCTGCAATCAATACACAACAGGTCGCTAAGCTTAGTTTCTGCTGAAGTACAAATCCATTCTCTAATAAGCGGCTCAACATAGGAGAATTCCCTACGCGATTTTTGAGCTCTAAAAAGTTCACTTTCCTAGTCCCTTTTCATGACGACAAACGCTGCAAATCATTAAACTTTCAGCTTTTTTATTCATTCGTTCGATACCAAGCTTATTTAAGCAATAAGATCCTGAACTATATCATAGCAAATCGATAAATCGGCATAACATGGCTATTTTGTATTATGACTTGAAAAAAATGCCAACCGCCTCCACTTTAAGCTTCTACTTAATGTGATAAGCATCATCAAAAACATGTTGCGCACTGTTCGTTACAGTTAAACCGCATTCATTTCTCACTTAATAAGGCACAGCCCTATATGAAAACTGCTAATGAAGCTGTCAGACTCGATAAATGGTTGTGGGCAGCTCGTTTTTACAAAACCCGGTCTATTGCTCGTAACATGGTCGATGGTGGCAAAGTCCACTATAATGGTCAGCGCAGCAAGCCAAGTAAAATTGTCGAACTTGGGGCTGTGATTACACTGCGCCAAGGTAATGAAGAAAAGACGGTAACGATCGAGAAAATCTCAGCCCATCGTGGTGGAGCCCCGATCGCTCAAACCCTCTATGAAGAAACCACCGAAAGCTTGGCAAAAAGAGAAGAGTTTGCACAACAGCGCAAGCTAAATGCTCATAGCCCAGCACCAGAACGTCGCCCAGATAAAAAGCAACGTCGTGACATCATCAAGTTCAAGACTCAATAAGCTAGAAGGAATAGCCAAATGGCAGACCCAATGTCTACAAGTAATGTTTTAAATCGCTACCTATTTGAAGACCTATCAGTACGTGGTGAATTGGTACAGATGGACGAAGCGTACCAACAGATTATTTCTAGCAAGGAATACCCAGCTCCAGTACAAAAGCTGTTGGGTGAGCTACTGGTTTCAACGACGCTACTAACGGCGACCCTAAAGTTTGAAGGTTCTATCACGATGCAGCTGCAAGGTGACGGCCCAGTATCTCTAGCAGTTATCAATGGCGATCACGATCAGAAGATCCGTGGTGTTGCTCGCTTTGAAGGCGATATCGCAGACGACGCAGGTCTACACGCCCTAATGGGTAAAGGTCATCTAGTGATCACTATCGATCCTAAGAAAGGTGAGCGTTACCAAGGTATCGTTGGTCTTGAAGGTGACACGCTTGCACAAGTGCTTGAAGGCTACTTCGCTAACTCTGAACAGCTTAAGACTCGTCTATGGCTGCGCACTGGCGAGCATGAAGGCAAAGCACACGCTGCAGGTATGTTGCTACAAGTAATGCCTGACGGCACCGGTACTCCAGACGACTTCGAGCACCTAGAGCAACTAACAGACACCGTGAAAAACGAAGAGCTATTCACTCTAGAAGCGAACGAACTGCTTTACCGTTTGTACAACCAAGAGAAAGTACAGCTATTCACACCACAACCGGTTGAGTTCTTCTGTGGCTGTTCACGCGATCGAAGTGCAGCAGCAATCATTACTGTTGCTCAAGAAGAGATCTACGACATCCTAAGCACCGAAGGAAGCGTTGGTCTACACTGCGATTACTGTGGCACAAATTACTCGTTCGACAAGAATGATGTTGATGCACTGTACGCAGAAGCAGCAGATAAAGGCAGCAATACGGTTCATTAATTTACGGCGTACCAAAAACACGTAATTTACCCCAAAAAGGTCAGCACTCAGCTGGCCTTTTTTGTGATCAAAATAGCGCAAACTCCGTAACATCTCGTAATAAAATCACCGCTTAATTTTAATCAATTAATAATGTTCTCGCCCCTAGCGCAAAGGTTTGCGTACAGGATAGACTAGTTGGGCCAATATGTGACGAGACGCTTAAAACCCCATGGCTAATATGGATATTTTTTGAGCTATATCCCTGTTTCCCCCGAGTCTCGTTGCTAGCATGGTGAGCAGATAACAATAAAAAATTAATACAAAATCCCTACAAAATATCCTACAAGGAGCACCTATGACCGTTATGGAACATACAAAGGCTGCACAAATTGATCTAACTAAGCACGGACTGACTGGCGTTACTGAAGTTCTTCGTAATCCTAGCTACGAGCAGTTATTCGTTGAAGAAACACTGCCGGGTCTAGAAGGCTACGAAAAAGGCGTAGTAACGGAACTAGGCTCTGTTGCGGTAGACACTGGTATCTTTACTGGCCGCTCACCAAAAGATAAGTACATTGTTAAAGATGACACGACCCGCGATACCATGTGGTGGTCAGATCAAGGCAAAAATGACAACAAACCGATTACAACTGAAGTATGGAATGAGCTGAAAGAGCTTGTGACAACTCAGCTATCTGGCAAGCGCCTGTTTGTCATCGACGGTTATTGTGGTGCTAACCCTGATACGCGCTTAAGCGTGCGTATTATCACTGAAGTAGCGTGGCAAGCGCACTTCGTTAAGAACATGTTCATTCGTCCAACTGACGAAGAGCTAGCAACGTTCGAACCTGATTTCGTGGTAATGAACGGTGCTAAAACAACTAACCCTAACTGGGAAAAGCAGGGTCTAAACTCTGAAAACTTCGTTGCTTTCAACCTAACAGAGCGCGTTCAAATCATCGGTGGTACTTGGTACGGCGGTGAGATGAAGAAAGGCATGTTCGCAATGATGAACTACCTGCTTCCTCTGCAAGGCATTGCTTCAATGCACTGTAGTGCAAACGTCGGCGAGAAAGGCGATGTAGCCATCTTCTTCGGTCTATCTGGTACAGGTAAAACTACGCTTTCAACCGATCCTAAGCGTGAGCTAATCGGTGATGATGAGCACGGTTGGGATGACGATGGTATCTTCAACTTCGAAGGTGGTTGTTACGCGAAGACGATTCGTCTATCTAAAGAAGCAGAACCTGAAATCTACAATGCAATCCGTCGTGATGCACTACTAGAAAACGTAACAGTTCGTGGTGATGGTTCTATCGATTTTGATGACGGTTCAAAAACTGAGAACACTCGTGTTTCTTACCCAATTCACCACATCGATAACATCGTTAAACCAGTATCAAAAGCCGGTCACGCTCAAAAGGTTATCTTCCTGACTGCTGATGCATTCGGTGTACTGCCACCCGTTTCTAAACTGACTCCAGAGCAAACGAAGTACCACTTCCTATCTGGCTTCACTGCAAAACTAGCGGGCACTGAGCGTGGTATTACTGAGCCAACTCCTACGTTCTCTGCTGCGTTCGGTGCTGCATTCCTAACTCTTCACCCAACTCAGTACGCTGAAGTGCTTGTGAAACGTATGGAAGCGGCGGGAGCAGAAGCTTACCTAGTGAACACTGGTTGGAACGGCACAGGCAAACGTATCTCGATTCAAGATACTCGTGGCATCATTGACGCTATCTTAGATGGCTCAATCGACCAAGCGGATACTAAGGTTATCCCTATGTTTAACCTAGAAGTACCGCTAGCGTTGCACGACGTAGATCCTACGATTCTTGACCCGCGTGATACGTACACTGATCCATTGCAGTGGGAAAGCAAAGCGAAAGATCTAGCAGAGCGCTTCATCAACAACTTTGACAAGTACACAGATAACGCTGAAGGTAAGTCACTGGTTGCTGCAGGTCCACAACTAGACTAACCCTAAAGTCTGCTCGGGGTTGAGCGAAATGCAAAGACCCTGTTTCAAAATGATATTTTTGTAGCAAGCCCCTCTTTTGAGGGGCTTTTTTGTTGCTGCTTACCCATTTTTGTTCCACTCTGTTTTAAGACTAGTGAAAATTAAGGCTTTCAAGGAATGAAAAAGGTATTCATGGTACTCGGCATTGTGCTTTCCATCATCGTTGCACTTCTCGCGGCGCTGCTATTAAGCTTACAAACTCAATACCGAGCTGATGTTGCTAACTTTTTTATCAAGCATACGATTGAACAACCTGTACTCATTGAAGATATTGAGTACCAGGCGCCGTATCACATCACCTTGATGGGCATCACCCACAACCAACCTAAACAGCAAACGCCTCTTTATATCGATAAGATCGATATCTGGTTCAGTTCAGACTCTCTTATTGAAGCCAAGCTGGTTTTAGACTCGGTGTTAATCAGCGGACTCCAGTTAGAAGCTGACGATCTGGAAACACTCACATCGGTATTGACTCAACCAAGTCTCAAACTCCATCAGTTGGCCATCAATGATCTAGATTTCTCGACTCCAGACTTTAATACACGAGGCATCAACCTCCAGATCTCCGAACCCATTT
Source organism: Vibrio sp. 10N.222.55.B11 (assembly GCF_041473705.1). Classification (NCBI taxonomy): domain Bacteria; kingdom Pseudomonadati; phylum Pseudomonadota; class Gammaproteobacteria; order Vibrionales; family Vibrionaceae; genus Vibrio; species Vibrio sp. 10N.222.55.B11. Next base: position 45,525 of record NZ_JBFRST010000050.1, on the reverse strand, counting down.
GGGGGGACAACCGTTCACTGCTGCCCTATGGCAAAACCCAACTCTCCGCCTCGCAATTGTATTGGCAAGGTGAAGCATTCGATAATCTGTTGATAGACTTAGACCTAAAACCGAGTGATAGCACCCTTTATGGCGCTTCATTTGATTGGCGTGGAGCCAAAATATCTGGACAGGCAGAACAATACCAACGCGATTGGTCATTGGTGAATGTCACAGTCGATGGCTTACGATTAAACGAACAACAGACCCAAAGCCTGTTAAACAAAGATTGGGATGTCGCAGGCATTCAGATCAATCACATCAACAGCTTAGATATTCTGCGTAGCGACGTAGAGTGGCAAGATGGCCACCTCGCTGCCTTTGATGCCTCATTAGAAAATATCCAACTGCCTTTTGAAATCTGGAAACAACAGAAAGCCATTTTTTCTCTACAGGCAGAAGGAGTGACCATTGATGATGACATGTTCATCGAGCCAAGCCTCAAGCTCAACCTAGAAGCAAACCGGATTCTGATTGAGGATTTCTATACTCAATTCCTGCAGGGCACTGTTCAGCTCAATGGCGAAGTCGCCCCTAGCAGCATTCAATTGGCGCAGCTCGACCTGCAAGGCATCAAGTGGATTACCGAAAACCAAGATAGCCCTCTACCGGCCGCTCGCCTATTGCCTTGGCTCACACAGCTCCAGAACGTCGAGATTAACCGACTTAATATAGAACGCAGCCAACTTATCCAACTAGCACAAACGCCTTACTGGCAGGTCTCTGGATTACATGTCGAGGGGCATCAAGTTCAACTGCTGCAAGATAGAAAACTGGGCTTATGGCAAGGGAAGCTGATGGCGAGCGCCAATGATGCCAGCTACCAAAATATTCTCAGCGCACAGCCTGTGGTTGAGATGAATAGCGAACAAGGAAAATGGACGCTGACTCGTCTGTTTGCACCACTCAGGAATGGCTACATTGAAGCCAATGCAACGCTCGATTTTAACCAAATCAGCAAGCCATGGAGCTTAGATATTTCTGCCGATGGGTTACCCATTGCGCCTATGCTGCAGCGACTTGAATTACCACTCGATGCAACCGGCTATGGCGAGTTTGAACTTCAAGCCGCAGGTTTATATGGCGACTCACTGATGCTCGGTTACTCAACCACAGGGCAACTCACTGGCAGCGTTCGCCAGGGTGTGATGACCTTTAATGACAAGCTTTCTGAAACATCGACTGATAACGTGTTTGAAATTCCAGAGCTTAATGCGCATTTTGACCGTGGGCGCTTCACTCTCGAACCGATGCATATTATTGGTGCATCATCAGCAGAGCAAGGAGAACAAAGGGTTCAAACGCTCAATGGCGAGGCTTCTGGAGAACTCGACTTGCTTAAAGCTGAGCAACACACCCTCTCGATTACCCTATCGGACCCATGCCATCAAATCTCAGGAAAGCTCACCCAGGCTGAGTATTCCGAGATTAACGACTGCCAACAAAAAAGCGCCACTCCATAGGAGTAGCGCCTTGTATCTGTATCTGTATCTGTATCTGTATCTGTTAGCCAGTGTCAGCTATACGCTTACGTTGGAGTCTGTTGATAATCGCTTTTTGTAGTCAGGGATCAGCATATAGGTTCCCGTAAACTCTACCGCTTCCACATCGCCGCTATGAATGGTCACGTGAATGATGATACGTGCCTTTCTTCCTGACGCAAGGCGGTCCAAGTCACCACTGATCCCATCCAATGAAGTAGAGGCAACAGGGTTTTGCTCAACCGGGTGACGATAACGAATATTACTGTCTGCCAGCACGATATCACCGGTCAGCCCGCGTTCTTTCATCAATAACCAAGTCATCCCCCAACCAGTTAAGGTCGCTAAGGTAAAGGCAGAGCCTGCAAACATGGTATTATGCGGGTTCAAGTTGGGATTCAGCTGAGCACTACACTCAAATTGGTAACCCGTGTATTGGTTGATCTTGATGCCCATCTTGTCACTGATCGGGATCTGATGTTCCCAGCGCTGCTGAAGCTCATTACACCACTCAGGCTTACGCAGAACGTCTGCCATTGGGTCAAGATGCTTAACCATCTGTTGGTGACGCACAGGGCCACGTTGATCGTTAATCTCACCGCGACGTTCAAATTCATTCTTCTCATAGAATGAGATCGCATCTTCACGTGCATTACACACCAAGCGCTTAGCACCCTCTTGGCGAGCCAATGACTCAAGTGCGACTAGAATCAACGAACCCATGCCTTTACTTTGGCGAGATTTCTTCACCGCCATATAGCGGATCTGACCTTCCAGATCTGGGGTGATATACAGACGACCAATCGCCATCGGGCGACCACGACCATCAACAATCATGCGATGGTGACTCATTGGGTCATATTCATCGCGCTCAGAACCTACCGGCATTCGCCAAGGTTCACGGAGCATCTGCCAACGAAAATGGTAATACTTGTTTAGCTGATTTTCGGTGGTTGGTGTTATGAGTTTAAACATGCTTATTCCTTTAAGCCTAAACCTGCAGCCAGAATGTCACTGGGCCATCATTAACCAAAGACACTTTCATGTCGGCTGCGAATCGGCCACGTTCCGTTGGTAACACTGATTCACACTGGTCAGAGAAATAGTTATAAAGACGCTCAGCATCTTCTGGGTGAGCACCACGAGAGAACCCTGCTCGAGTCCCTTTCTTGGTATCGGCCGGCAGAGTGAATTGAGACACCACTAATACCTTACCTTCTACTTGCTTCACGTTGAGGTTCATTTTATCGTCTTCGTCTCCAAAGACACGATAAGTGGTCACTCGTTCCATCAAACGTTTGGCTTTGGCTTCGTCGTCACCTTTTTCTACGCCTAACAAAACTAATAAGCCTTGTTCAATCTCACCAACTACTTCGCCATCAACACGGACGGCAGCTTCACTTACTCTCTGGATCAGTGCTATCACTGTTGTTTCCTTGCTCTGTGATTTTGTCGTTATCCGACGAGTGTACCATTTCTTTCGAGTCACTCCACTGTTCCTGCTCACCCAATGCAGCGGTCACCTCAGCACCCACCAGCACAATCAACCAGCACAAATAAACCCAGACAAAAAGAATGGGAATCGCCGCCAATGCGCCATAAATCAACTGGTAAGAAGGGAATTGAGTAATGTAGGCCGCGAAGCCTTTCTTACTGAGTTCGAACAACAGAGCCGCCACTAGAGAACCTGCAGCCGCATGAGAAAAGTGTATCTTTTTGTTGGGAACCAACAGGTACAGACCGAAAAACGCAAAGAAAGAGAGAATCAAAGGCAGTTTGCGAATTACGGTATTAAAGGCGCCAGATACGACTTCATTTTGTAGCAGACTGAGCGATGTCACATACGAAGTGGCAGCAATACTCGCACCAACCAAGAGCGGCCCAAGTGTTAGCACCATCCAGTACATTGAGAACGACAATACCGCACGTCGCTTCTCATTAACACGCCAGATGTAGTTTAGGTTCTTATCGATATTCGAGATCAACATCAGTGCCGCAATGAACAAGAACACACTACCGACCGCCGTCATCTTACCCGTGTTGGCAACAAACTCGAGCAAGGCACCGTGCACCGCATCTCCTGACGCTGGAACAAAGTTGATAATAACGAAGTTTTGAATCACGATACCAACATCAGCAAAGATGGAAAATGATGACAAGATAGAGAGCAGAACCGTCAACATCGGTACGATCGAGAGCAAAGTAATGTACGCCAAGTAGCCCGCATTCACGTTGACTCTATCGTGCGTCATTCGCGCCAAAAGATAGCGAGAAAACTGAATACTGAGTGTGGCGACCTTTTTTATCTTCAACTTGTAACTCCCTTGTAACTCGTTCATAGTCCTAATTATTATTCCGATATATCAATCACAGTGAATAAGTGTTCAAAAATAGCGTAGGAAAAAGGCTTGAGAACAAGGCAGCTTTTTTTGACAAGTAGTTTCGATAAGTAGTTATTCTACAATCAAAAATTCTAACGCCGTTATCGAGCATTTTAACAAGCTAGGTTGAGCGGTTATTTACTACGATTGATATTATTTAACTATAGGAAACTAGGATGCCTTATTTAATAGTTATAGTCCTCTCTATTTTTACTCTTACTGGATGCCAATCAGCTTATTACTCCGCAATGGAGCAAGTGGGCTATCACAAGCGTGACATTATGGTTGATAGAGTGGAAGACGCTAAAGAGTCACAGCAGGATGCTCAGGAAGAGTTTACCAGCGCACTTGAAGCACTCAGCAGCCTGACTAACTTCAGTGGCGGCGACCTTGAAGACATGTACAAGCAAATCAATGATAAATACCAAGACAGCGAGAAAGCCGCGCAAAATGTCAGTGACCGCATTGCTGCGATTGAAGATGTGTCGGATGCGCTGTTTGAAGAGTGGCAGAGTGAGTTAGATCTCTACACCAGTGATTCACTGCGCCGCTCGAGCGAGCAAAAGCTTCGTGAAACTAAATTGTCTTACCAAACGATGCTGTCAGCAATGAAGCGCGCCGAGAAGAAAATGGACCCAGTGCTCAATACCCTTCGCGACAACACGCTTTACTTGAAGCACAACCTCAATGCGAGCGCTGTCGGCTCGCTGCAAGGTGAGTTTATGAGCTTAGAAAAAGACATCGCCTACGCAATAGAACAGATGAATGCTGCGATCGCCGAATCGGATAAGTTCCTTGCTCAACTAAACCAGAAATAACGCCCGTAGGCACAAATAAAGATAAGCCCGTATGAACCCAATCATTATAACTGGCGGCCCTGGTGCCGGAAAAACCACACTGATAAATGCGTTGGCTGGTGCGAGTTACCCCACCTTCGCTGAGTCCTCTCGCCAGTTAATCGAACAGCAGAGCCAACTTGAGAACGGTATATTGCCTTGGTTAGACCTTCCGGGCTTTGCTCGCCTATGTTTAACCGTCATGAGCGAACAAAAAGACCAAGCCCGTCAGCATCAAGTTGCCTTTCTCGATCGTGCCATTCCAGACATTTGTGGCTATTTGGCTCAGGCGAAACTAGAGATAAACACAACCTACCGAAAAGCGAGCCAAGGTTATCACCCCCAAGTGTTGTTCTGTCGCCCTGAGGCTTCAGTTTATGTACAAGATGATGTGAGACCTTATCCGTTTGAGGAGGCGTTAGAGATTCACCACGCGTTAGAAAGAGTCTACCAAGAACTTGGTTATGAGGTGGTTGAAGTGCCGTTTATGCCAGTCGAAGAACGGCTTCAATTCGTTGAGCGTTACTTAGGTATCAAAAGCTAGATCCCCAACTCGGTCGTTCCTCCCTCTTGAGGATGACGAAATCTCGTTTAACCGTATCTAAACAAACTAAAAAAAAAAAGCCCCGAGCAGCTAGGCTACTCGGGGCTTTCTTACTTATTCTAAAACGTATTGCTTGTTAGCTAGAAGCTAGTCAGCTGGCAATTAAGCCTTAGCTGGACGTGCTGCACGCTTACGTTCGTTTTCCGTAAGAAGCTTCTTACGGATACGAATGCTTACTGGCGTTACTTCTACTAGTTCGTCTTCGTCGATGAACTCAAGAGCTTGCTCTAGAGTGTGACGGATAGGTGGCGAAAGAACCTGTGCTTCATCAGTACCAGATGCACGAACGTTCGTTAGCTGCTTACCTTTCAGACAGTTTACTGTTAGGTCGTTTGAACGGTTGTGAATACCGATGATTTGACCTTCGTATACTTCATCCGCGTGCTCAGCAAATAGACGACCACGTTCTTGTAGGTTGAATAGTGCGTAAGTCAGAGCTTTACCAGTTGCGTTCGAGATTAGAACACCGTTGTTACGTTGACCGATTACGCCGCCTTTGTGAGGACCGTAGTGATCAAATGAGTGGTAAAGAAGACCAGAACCAGACGTTAGAGTTAGGAACTCAGTTTGGAAACCGATAAGACCACGAGAAGGCATCATGAAGTCCATGCGAACACGGCCTTTGCCATCTGGAGACATATCAGTTAGCTCACCTTTACGTAGACCGATGTTTTCCATGATGCCACCTTGGTGCTCTTCAAGCACGTCGATAGTCACAGTTTCAAACGGTTCAGTTAGGTTGCCATCTTCGTCTTTCTTGATGATAACTTCTGGACGAGATACAGCTAGCTCGAAACCTTCACGACGCATGTTTTCGATCAGGATAGATAGGTGAAGTTCACCACGACCTGAAACACGGAAACGATCTGGGTTATCAGTTTCTTCAACACGTAGTGCAACGTTGTGTACTAGTTCTTTCTCTAGACGCTCAAGGATGTTACGTGAAGTAACGAACTTACCTTCTTTACCCGCGAACGGAGAAGTGTTTACTTGGAACGTCATTGTTACTGTTGGTTCATCAACAGAAAGCGGAGTCATTGCTTCAACATTGTTTACGTCACAGATAGTGTCTGAAATTTTCAGCTCACCAAGACCAGTGATTGCAATGATGTCGCCAGCGTTAGCTTGCTCAACTTCGTGACGGTCAAGACCTAGGTAACCAAGAACTGTACCTACTTTACCGTTACGTTTTTTGCCTTCTGCATTGACGATAGTTACTTGTTGGTTTGGTTTAACAGAACCACGAGTAACACGAGCAACACCGATAACACCTACGTAAGAGCTGTAATCAAGTTGCGAAATTTGCATTTGTAGTGGACCGTCAAGGTCAACTGCAGGCGCGTCTACTGTATCAACAACAGCTTGGAACAATGGTTCCATGTTCTCGCCAGTTTCGCCTTCAGTCATTGTTGCCCAACCGTTCAGAGCTGAAGCGTAAACAACTGTGAAGTCTAGTTGCTCATCAGTAGCACCTAGGTTGTCGAAAAGGTCGAATACTTGATCCATAACCCAATCAGGACGAGCGCCTGGGCGGTCAATCTTGTTGATTACAACGATTGGCTTAAGACCGTGTGCGAATGCTTTTTGCGTTACGAAACGAGTTTGAGGCATTGGGCCATCAACTGCGTCAACGATAAGCAGAACAGAGTCAACCATAGACATGATACGCTCAACTTCACCACCGAAGTCCGCGTGTCCCGGAGTATCTACGATGTTGATGCGGTAATCATTCCAGTTGATTGCTGTGTTCTTAGCAAGAATGGTAATGCCACGCTCTTTTTCGATGTCATTCGAATCCATGACACGCTCTTCAGCTTCACCACGAGACTCAAGAGTGCCTGACTGTTGTAGCAGTTTATCAACCAAAGTCGTTTTACCGTGGTCAACGTGCGCGATGATCGCGATATTTCTTAACTTATCAATCTGTGGAGTAGACATGGATTCTCGATTCACTCATAAAAGTAGCCGTCACTTATCTCAAAAGTTTGGATAATAACCGCTAGCTTGATTTAAAAAACGGTCAATAATATACCAGATTCTAGACAAAAACCCAGAAATATGTGATCTGAACCGGGGCTTTTTTCTTTATTAGCGATTCATATCCGCTTAACTTTGATTCAGTACAGTGTTGAACAGCCCAATTCGTAGGACTCTAAAAAAGTATCACCTGCGAGTGGCGAACCAAATCTCCCGCAAAATAACAAAAGTGGATTGACAACTTAGGCAATTCATTGCTGAATGGTGCTCGCTTATGTCTCATATTGGTGCACAGACAAACAATTGCACCAATAAGGTGCGCCCGGAGATCATTTTGGTGCAAAAACCAAATTAAGCAAAACCGAAAAACAAGTAAATCATTGAAATTAATGGAATAATTTTTTTGGCACGTTTTTGGCTATAGATAAATCAGCATCGATTAATGCACTTATAGACATTAATCAATGCTAGTTTCAACCGAATCGAGCTAATACCGAATTAATAACACTGGAGGTTATCCAAGATGTCAGTAGAAAATGTACTATCCCTGATCCAAGAGAACGAAGTTAAATTTATCGACTTACGTTTTACTGATACAAAAGGTAAAGAGCAGCATATCTCTATTCCTTCTCACCAAGTTGATGCAGACTTCTTCGAAGAAGGCAAAATGTTTGACGGCTCTTCAGTAGCTGGTTGGAAAGGCATTAACGAATCTGACATGGTAATGATGCCAGACGCAGCATCTGCTGTACTGGACCCATTCACAGAAGACGCAACACTAAACATCCGTTGTGACATCCTTGAGCCTGCAACAATGCAAGGCTACGACCGTGACCCACGCTCTATCGCTAAACGTTCTGAAGAGTACCTACGTTCTACAGGTATCGCAGACACAGTTCTAGTTGGTCCAGAGCCAGAATTCTTCCTATTTGACGACGTTAAGTTCTCAAACGACATGTCTGGTTCTTTCTTCAAGATCGATGACGTAGAAGCAGCTTGGAACACAGGTTCTGACTTCGAAGGCGGTAACAAAGGTCACCGTCCTGGCGTTAAAGGCGGTTACTTCCCAGTAGCTCCAGTAGATTCATCTCAAGACATCCGTTCAGCAATGTGTCTAGTAATGGAAGAGATGGGCCTAGTTGTTGAAGCTCACCACCATGAAGTAGCAACTGCGGGTCAAAACGAAATCGCTACTCGCTTCAACACGCTAACAGCGAAAGCTGATGAAACTCAAATCTACAAGTACGTTGTACACAACGTTGCTCACGCATTTGGTAAAACAGCGACATTCATGCCTAAGCCACTAGTTGGTGACAACGGTTCTGGTATGCACGTTCACCAATCTCTAGCAAAAGACGGCGTTAACCTGTTTGCTGGTGATAAGTACGGCGGCCTATCTGAAATGGCTCTTTACTACATCGGTGGTGTAATCAAGCACGCTCGTGCAATCAACGCGTTTGCTAACCCATCAACTAACTCGTACAAGCGTCTTGTACCTGGTTTCGAAGCACCTGTAATGCTTGCTTACTCAGCACGTAACCGTTCTGCTTCTATCCGTATCCCAGTAGTACCAAGCCCTAAAGCACGTCGTATCGAGCTACGTTTTGGTGACCCAGCAGCTAACCCATACCTATGCTACTCAGCAATGCTTATGGCTGGCCTTGACGGCATCAAGAACAAGATTCACCCAGGCGAAGCTATGGATAAAGATCTATACGACCTTCCTGCAGAAGAAGCAGCTGAAATCCCAACAGTTGCAGAATCTCTACAAGAAGCTCTAGCAGCGCTTAGCGAAGACCGTGAGTTCCTAACAGCTGGCGGCGTATTCTCTGACGATTTCATCGATTCTTACATCACTCTGAAATCTGACGACGTACAACGCGTGAACATGGCTACACACCCACTTGAGTTTGAACTGTACTACTCAGTTTAATCTCCTGTAGAGATAAGCCATTTCTTACTGCAACCTTGTAAGAATCGCTGACTAAATATTAGGCTCGCCTCGCAGGCGGGCCTTTTTTATATTCTCCCTCCCCCCGCTTCCTCGTACCATACCTTAGACAAAAGCCCTCAGAGGCTGTCGCGCTAAATACAATAAAACCAACGCCAAACGTGAAATCACCTAGCGGTGAAAAGAGGCTAAAGATATGAAAAACATACTGTTCCTAATCGGGTTAACAGTCGCGCTCTCGTGCTCTGCTCAAACGGTGTATACCTGGATAGATGAAGATGACGTGCTCCACTTTAGTGATAACCCTAGCGCTCAAGATGCCGAGGCTCTTCGCCTGCCAGATGTGCAAGCTTCAGCACCCGCCCCTAAATTTGAGGCCTCAACTCCGGTTGACGCTGCTGCTTCCTCTACAACTAAAACGGCAACGCCAGCCAAAACTCAGGCAGAAACCGAAACCACAAAGCGCGAGGTTCCTACTCAATTAGCCCTCACCATGTTGACTCCAGTTCATGATCAAACCATTCGTAGTAATCGCGGCTTAATCCCGATTCAGATAGAACTCAACCGAAAGCTTGGTATAGGTGAGCAATTACAATTGATGCTCGATGGCCGTCGATATGGCGCCCCACAGACCCAACCTATTTGGGAATTAAAAGGTATCGATCGAGGTACTCACACCATTGCAATTCAAGCACATAGAAGCGGCAAGCTTATTGCATCTACTAGTCCAGTCACCGTGTATTTACATCGAGCGACGCTCAAGTAGGCCAATGTGTTAAAAGAGGCCAAATAACCTCTACTTTTCACCTAATCGAAGCAGCTTTCAGCGACTCTAATGAATTATCTTTAGCTTCTGGTTGATATGCGCCATACTTGAACTTAGCTACGCACCAATTTGGTGCAGTGAGAAAAACACCAGTTCAAGGACGAAATAGTGAATCGATCAGCCAAAAGCGACAGCATAGATACACACCATCTTTCCAGCGCCATTCTCGACAATATGGTGACTTCGACATTAATGCTCGATGAGCAATTGTATGTCCGATACGCAAATCCGGCCGCTGAGCAGCTCTTTTCACAGAGCGCACGACGCATCGTTGATCATCCACTGAGCCAACTTATCCAACACGCTTCACTTGATTTGGCGCTTCTGACGCAACCGCTACAAAGTGGCCAGAGCATTACCGACAGTGACGTTACCTTCGTTGTTGATAACCGCCCACTGATGCTTGAAGTCACGGTTAGCCCAATATCTTGGCAGCGAGAGACGCTGTTATTGGTTGAGATGCGCAAGATAGACCAGCAAAGACGCCTTAGCCAAGAGCTCAACCAACATGCACAACAACAAGCGGCTAAGTTGCTGGTACGCGGGTTAGCACATGAGATCAAAAATCCACTCGGTGGCTTAAGAGGTGCGGCGCAGTTACTTGGGAAAATGCTTCCTGATCAGTCTCTTAATGAATATACGCAGATCATTATTGAGCAAGCCGACCGCTTAAGAGCATTAGTCGACCGTCTGCTTGGCCCACAGAAGCCGGGGACTAAATCAGAAGAGAACCTTCACCAGATACTTGAGAAAGTCAGGCAGCTCGTAGAGCTCGAATCGGGTTCAACGCTCGCCATCGAAAGGGATTACGACCCGAGCCTACCGGACATCTTGATGGATTCGGCACAGGTTGAACAAGCGATGCTCAATATCGTGAGCAATGCAGCGCAGATTCTAAAGACTCAAGATTCTGGCAAAATCACCATTCGCACCAGAACGGTGCATCAAGCAAATATTCACGGGCAGCGACACAAACTCGCAGCTCGTATTGAGATCAGCGATAACGGTCCGGGCATCCCCGATGATTTAAAAGACACGCTGTTTTACCCAATGGTCAGCGGACGAGAAGGTGGAACAGGGCTGGGGCTATCGATTTCTCAAAACCTGATCGATCAACACAATGGGAAAATTGATGTTGAAAGCTGGCCAGGCAACACCACATTCACGATTTATCTACCGATTTAGGTCATAAGAACCTCGCTATTGGACAGCGAGATGAAAGGCTTAGCTCGGTAACACAAAGATTAAGACATCATAAAAACAACAATGATTATCACAATAGATTTGGCTGCAAAGGAATTGAATTATGAGTAAGGGATACGTTTGGGTCGTCGATGACGACAGCTCTATCCGCTGGGTAGTAGAGAAAACACTTTCATCTGCGGATATTAAGTGTGAAACATTTGCTGATGCTGAGAGCGTGTTGCTTGCGCTTGAGCGCGAGACACCGGACGTATTGGTGTCTGACATTCGCATGCCCGGCATTAACGGGATTGAGCTGTTGCATCAGGTTCATCAACGCTCTCCCGACCTGCCCGTGATCATTATGACCGCGCACTCAGACCTTGATGCGGCGGTGAATGCTTATCAAAAAGGCGCCTTTGAATATCTACCAAAGCCGTTCGATATTGATGAAACACTGACTCTAGTCGAACGAGCGATCGCGCACAGCCAAGAGAAGAAACGCGAACAAGCCAGTGAGGTCGTTGAAGACACCAACGCGCCAGAAATCATCGGTGAAGCACCGGCAATGCAGGAGGTTTTCCGAGCGATTGGCCGTTTGTCTCGCTCATCCATATCCGTGCTGATCAATGGTGAATCGGGTACCGGTAAAGAATTGGTCGCTCACGCTCTGCATCGTCACAGCCCAAGAGCTAAGAAGCCCTTCATTGCCTTGAACATGGCAGCAATCCCCAAAGATCTGATCGAGTCTGAACTGTTTGGCCACGAAAAAGGTGCCTTTACCGGTGCTAACAGCGTTCGCCAAGGACGCTTTGAACAAGCCAACGGCGGCACCCTATTTCTGGATGAGATCGGTGACATGCCACTCGATATCCAAACTCGCTTGTTGCGTGTACTTTCTGATGGTCAGTTCTATCGTGTCGGCGGTCACTCTGCAGTTAAGGTAGACGTTCGTATCGTTGCCGCAACCCACCAAGATCTTGAGCGCTTAGTGCATGAAGGCGACTTCCGTGAAGACCTTTTCCACCGACTCAACGTTATCCGAATCCATATCCCGGCACTTCGCGAACGTAAACAAGACATTGAAAAGCTGACTCATCACTTCCTAGCATCCGCCGCCGAAGAGCTCGGTGTTGAAGTGAAGACACTGCATCCTGAGACCATTTTGAAGCTCAACCAGCTCAATTGGCCTGGTAACGTACGTCAGCTTGAGAATATTTGTCGTTGGTTAACGGTGATGGCTAGCGGCAGCGAGATACTGCCTTCCGATCTACCACCGGAATTGTTGGAAGAAAAAGTCGTGACCACTTCAGGTTCTGGGGATAACTGGCAGCAACTGCTCGCGAATTGGGCGAAATGTGCGCTTGATTCAGGAGAAAAAGAGCTGCTCACTTACGCTCTACCAGAGTTTGAACGTATACTGCTCGAGGCTGCACTCCACCACACTAATGGTCATAAACAGGATGCAGCTAAGGTTTTGGGATGGGGAAGAAACACCCTAACTCGTAAACTCAAAGAACTGTACTAGACCTTATATGATTCTCGATGCAGCTACTTTTTAACCAAAAAAGTGTCGCTTGGTTTGAATAGTGTCGGTACAATTACAGTACACTATTCACCAAAGTTGTAGCTAAAGATGTCTTTGAAAACACAAATTACTTTGAGAACCGCAGTGGTTCTGCCATTCGTGATGATTTTTCTGTTCACTATGGGTGTAATGGTTTTCACTCAAAAGCTAAGCTACAAAGAGATGGTGAGTGATGTTAGTGCACGCCAGCTGACATCACTGACTGACAATGTTCATCAAAGCCTGTCTAATTTTTTAGAAAAGCCATTTCACGCCAACCTCTCGCTCAGCCATAACATCGGCTACCACCATCTTTATCAAGCAGGCAATCTTAGTAAGGTCCAAGACTATATTTTTTATACGTTTTCAGACCATTACACTGCTGTACCTCAACTCGATGCGATCGGCTTTGGTTCTGAAGATGGTAACTACGTCGGTTTCCGCAAAGAAGCCAACAAAGGCTACACCTTGATGGTGCAAGACGAACGCACCAATGATCAGCTGGTCATTTACCGTGGCAGCAAAATTAGTGAAGACATTCGATCGGTGATTTCAGGTTACGATCCTAGAATCCGTCCTTGGTACACACCCATTGCGACACAGAAAAAACCGTTATGGTCACCAATTTATGCCAATGCTGACGAACGTCAAGAAATCACCTTATCTGCTCTAGCGCCTATCTATGATGATAATGAATTCAAAGCCGTCGTAGTCAGCGACATCAAAATCAATACCTTCAATGCGTTTCTCAGAAAGCTCAAAGATAGAACGGATGCCTCTGTTTACATCATCGATAAGCAGCAACGCTTGGTCGCGCACTCAGGCGGAGGCAGTGTCGTTTCATGGGGCACAGGACAAACCAACAAAGGGCAACGCAAACTGGCAACAGAGAGTGCTAATCCAGTCATACGTGAGAGTGCTAGCTACGTAGAGCAATTCCACCTAATCGAGAATTTGGGCGAGCAGCGCTTTAGTTTTAGCCTAGACAACGAACGCTACTTCAACCAAATCACCCCATACGAAGATGAGCACGGGCTCACGTGGTTTATTGGGGTGTCGATCCCTGAAAGCAATCTGCTCGGTGAATTGCCAGAAAATCAAAGAAACAGTTGGTTGCTTGGGCTAGCACTGAGCTGCATTGGGGTCATTGCAGGATTAATTGCCTTTAATCGCGCAACCCAACCCATCACCTCGACAGCGGATGCGGCAAAACGCCTTGCTAAGGGCGATTGGGACGCGAGCATGCCAAAAACAGGGCATATATATGAAACCAGCATGTTGGTCGAGTCATTCAATGAAATGACCAACAACTTAAAGGCTTCGTTTCATGCATTACAGTCTCAACTTACCTATGACTCATTAACCAAGCTATACAGCCGTGAAGGCTTTATTGACGCTGCCAAGAAACACCCCGACAACGAAAAAGGCACACTGTATTTGATTGGTATTGATCGCTTCCGAGACATCAATGACAGCCTAGGTCATTACAATGGCGACCAGCTACTTATCATTGCGGCCGCTCGTTTAAGAGGCAAACTGCCATCCGAATACCTACTAGCTCGCACTGGTGGTGATGAGTTTGCCATCTACGCGCCAAACGTAACGCAAAGCGATGATGTTCAGCTGCTGACTAACCGCTTACTTCAAACCTTCGCTTCCCCATTTTCAATGGAATCGGAAAGCGTGGTGATTAAGGTATCGATGGGGATAGTGAATGTCTCGAATCTTCACGACATTACACTCCTGCTACGCAGCAGCAGCATTGCATTGAGCAATGCGAAACAAGACAAAACCAGTGTCTGTATTTATAGCCTTGAAATGGGCAAAGCATCGAGACATCGCACCAAGATGTTAGCGCGGATGAACCGAGCGATTGAGCTTCAACAGTTCGAACCGTTTTATCAGCCTATTATTGATCTGGAATCTGGCTCGACCATAGGAGCAGAAGCTTTAGCTCGCTGGATAACGGATGAAGGGGTGATCTCGCCACTCGAGTTCATTCCTCTCGCGGAAGAGAGCGGGCTCATTGACGATATCGGAAAACAAATTCTGCATAAGTCGTGTCGAGATACTGCCATCGCGATTGAATCAGGAAAGTGGAGCAAGGACTTCTCTATTCACGTTAACCTGTCGGTCGATCAACTGAGTGAAAGTGGCTTTGTGGAACAAGTAAAAGGCACGTTGCGAGACACAAATCTGCCAGCAAGCAACCTGACACTAGAGATCACCGAATCACGCATCGTCGACAACGACCCGACCATCATCGATAACATGCTGACTCTAAAAGCACTAGGGATATCAATTGCGATTGATGACTTTGGTACCGGCTATTCGTCACTGGCTTACTTACACAAACTGCCATTCGACTGCCTTAAGATCGACCGCAGCTTTGTCAGCAAACTTGATAAAGAGAACCTAGATAGCTCCATCGTCGCGGCCATCGTTAACATCACTAAGGGCTTCAAAGTAAGCTTGGTGGCAGAGGGCGTTGAAACACAGCAACAGGCTGAACTTCTCAAGCAGCTGCAGTGCCCGCTTGCTCAAGGCTTCTTATACAGTCGCCCAGTTCCGTTTGACCAATGGCCTACCGACCTCATCAACTCCAAGCAAAGTGCCAAGGTCAAACAAAATACCACTGAGAGTCTCACCTAAACCAGGCAGAAATCGAATGAGTCAGATACAAAAATGCCAGCATGATGCTGGCATTTTTTATTGTTCTATTCTCTATCGAGCGATTAGATAACGCGAGAGAATTGCTGCTGGCGAGCCTTTGCACGTAAGTATTTATCAAAACACATACAGATGTTACGGATCAGCAAACGGCCACGCAAAGTCACGCGGATTTCTTTGTCATCCACTTCAACCAACTCATCATTGATGAAGGTTTGCAGGAGCCCTAAGTCTTCTTTGAAGTAACCATTAAAGTCTACAGAAAACTCAGACTCGATCATGGTTTTATCAAGCTTAAAGTTACAGATAAGCTGTTTAATGACCTCACGACGCACTAGGTCATCACTGTCTAATACCACACCTTTCCAAAGTGCATGACGCAGGTCATTCACCTGAGCGTAGTACTTCTTCAGCTCTTTCTGATTTTGTGCGTAAGCATCACCAACCATAGAAATCGCAGAAACACCGAAACCAATTAAGTCAGCTTCACCTTGGGTCGTGTAGCCTTGGAAGTTACGATGCAGAATACCTTCACGCTGTGCTACGGCTAGCTCATCTTCAGGTAGTGCGAAGTGATCCATACCAATGAACTGGTAACCCGCTCCCGTTAGCGTCTCGATGGTATCTTGCAAGATAGCCATTTTCTCTTTCGCTTCAGGTAGATCTTCGTCTTTAATCTTACGCTGCGCCGCAAACAGCTGAGGCATGTGTGCGTAGTTAAATACCGATAAACGGCCCGGCTTCATTTCTAACACTTGCTTCAATGTTTCAGCGAACAAAGCTTGAGTCTGCTTTGGTAGGCCGTAGATCAAATCCAGATTAGTTGAACGGAAGCCTAGCTCTTTCGCTCGTTTAACCATCGCAATGATGAACTCTTCATCTTGCTCACGGTTAACCAGTTTCTGCACTTCTTTATTGAAGTCTTGCACGCCAATGCTCAGGCGGTTGAAGCCTTCGTTACGCAGGTGGTCAAGTACGTCTAGCTCAATCTCACGCGGGTCAACTTCAATACTGATTTCAGCGTCAGCGGTGAAGTTAAACTCTTCACGCAAAATACTCATCAAACGAGTGATTTGTGTTTTGGTCAAGAACGTTGGCGTACCACCACCGAAGTGCAATTGCGTCACTTCACGGCCATTCAATAAAGAGGCGCGTTGGCGGATTTCATGTTCAATCACATCAAGGTACTCATCCGCTTTATGCGAGTGACGAGTAATGACTTTATTACAACCACAGTAGTAACAAAGCTTGTGGCAGAACGGGATATGCACGTAAAGAGAGAGTGGACGCTCAGGATATTGAGTACACGCCATGTCGTAATCAGCGACGGTAAACGCTTCATGAAACTCCAACGCAGTTGGGTATGAGGTGTAACGAGGTCCCGAATAGTTGTACTTGTTTAAGATCTCTTGATCCCAAACGATTTGCTGATTCGTTGTTACTGGCTTGCTCGACATAGCGGTATTTCCAATTTAGATCCGCGAGAACCTAAGGTCTCTCAAATCATTTTACATACATTAAAATATAGACGGGTTATTTTGCCACACGACCTGTAAGGTCGTTCCAAGACAAAATCAATTTTTTAGACAAAAAATCAGAACTGCTAGCTTGATCACTAACAAAGCGTCGGGATTAACGAGACGCAAAAGGTAAGAAGGCTCATTTAACACTATCTATAAAGATAAGGTGTCTCAAGAACACCCTGTATTAAACAAGCCTCTATTTTAAATAGTCTTAGCGACTAGATCATCTGAATGTTGATTTGGTTGTTGAGAGGTTTAACCTTCTCTTGCAACCTTTTCAGATCTTCAATGACCGCATCATTCAAGCGAGTCTCTGCCTTATGGCGCGTGAGATTCTGCTGCATGCGCTCTTTCTTCGTCAGTTCCTGTCTTGCCTCTCCGCGAGCCATATCTTTTACGATATGGTACAGCTCAGAAAGAGCAGGATACTCAGAATCAAAATCGACACGCTCATCACCCTGAACATTATCCATAATGATACACACTCGGATACTGATCTCAGGTAAGTCACATTGCCCTTGAATGCCCGCTAAGCACAAAGTATTTACGTTTTCGTAAATCGTCGCGTTGCGTTTTTCAATGGCTAGTGCTTGATGCTGCTTTTGCAACTCCGTCTGCTTCTTCACTTGAAGTAGAAGGTAACCTGCGTAAGAGCCCAAGCCGAGAATGATAATTCCACCAGCAATTGCTAATAAGGTTACGTTCACTGGCTATTAACCTTTAAAGCTGTCTAAATCGAAATCTTCGAATTGAGATAGCAAGTCTTCGTCAGAGCTCGCTTTCTTCTTAGAGGCAACCGGTGCTTCTTCGAAGATCTCTTCTTCATCGTCTTCTGGCTCTAGTAGACCTAAGCGTCCCATTAGGTGTTCGATACGATCAAGTTTCTCATCAACAAACTTCTGTAGACCAGCACCTAGGTTTTCACCATTTTCGATACGATCTAGGAGTGTGTTCAGTTGAGCGTCATTCTCAAGCATCTCTAACTCTTGTTCGTTAGATAGCTTGCGCTCTTGTTTAGTCGGCTTCTTCGCTGGTTCAACGATCAGCGGAATTTTTTTCTTGCTGCCTAAACGTGGATCACGAGCTTGTGCAGCTTTACGCTGTTTTGCTTCGCTACCATCTGAGTGACGGCTGCCAGACTTAAGGCCTTTACGCTTTTTAACACGCTTACGTTCACGACCTTCAACATCAGATTCACTACGGTTACGAGTAACCATAGGCTCCGGAGCGCCAAGTGCTCCCGGCTTTCTTGATTTCTTACTACGACCCATTACTGCACTTTCCTCAGTAAAATTACATCATTTCCAAAAAATTCTAGTTCGAGCTTATCCCGCTCTGCCAAAAACTGGAATGTTTGACGACTAAAGAAGACGACATGTGTCGGGTCATTCTTGTAGTGCCAACCAGCAAACGCGTCTACGTCTATTACTAGTTTAGTCATAAGACCAATCCAGCCCTTGGGTTTAACTAAATTCAACCATTGCTGCCACACTTTGTCTGGGTGATAAAGATGCTCTATCACCTCCGTGGCAGTCATAAAGTCATACGTTTTTTCCAACACAGAGGGTTCTGGGTGGTAATAGATATCGTACAACTCCATGGTGTGTCCGGCTTCTTCTAACATAATAGATAGCGTAGGGCCTGGGCCACAACCAAAATCCAACCCGTGTGAGTTAGATGAAATTTTGTCTGTTAGTGGATCCGCGATGCGAGATAAAAAGCGGCGATAGCCTGCATCACTAGGATCGTTCTCATGGAGATCATAGTGTGCTTTTTCTTCTTTTGCTTCTAACCTTTGTTCAGGTTTAACAAATACCAGTTCACATTGCTGACACTGCAGATAGGCTCTGCGTTTGTCTTCAAAATAGTGATTCACGCCTTGGTGATGGCATAAGGGACAAGTATACATAGCACATCCTTAAACAGGGATGCGAAACATACCAGAAACTGAGTTTATAGTGGAGAGGTATTGGGTGTTTTTTCATCAAATCAATAAAAAAAGCGATAGGAAAACCTATCGCTCTCTAAATCTGCCTATATCGGCCAAAATTTGCATACTCAACTTGGTACACAAATCTCCATTTGTTATTGGTGCTTTCCATGCCAAATTTGTTTGTTGTTCATCGTCCTGATGAGTTTTGGCTATCCTTTTCTAACACCTTGTTGCTGGGCTGTCCTAGCCTGATCCATTTCTGTCTATACCGTTAGACTAGATGATCATCCATATCTAAGTCAGCTCCTAGCTGATGGCTGTTACTTTACCGTGTTACAAAAAGACTACAAGAGTGCGACTTCACACTTTTGTACACAAATCGATCACATATTGATAAATCAGACATAAACACAAAACGCATTAATAAAACCAATACAAAAGAAAACGCCCCGACCATTACTGATCGGGGCGTCTCTTCAATCTCGCTCGAACGTACATTCCTTTACTCTGGCTAAGAGCAAGAAACCGACAAATTAGTGTAAACCACCAACGTACTTCGATAAGGTATCAATATCAGCGTCTGTTAGCTTTTTAGCTACATCACGCATCATCGCATTCATGTCGTTATTACGGTCACCATCGCGGAATTTTTCAAGTTGAGCCTTGATGTAATCTGCGTGCTGACCTGAAATCTTAGGGAAACCAGAAAGTTCGGTACCATTACCACGAGGGCCATGACAAGCAATACACGCCGTTACGCCGCGTTCTGCGTTACCCGCTGTGTAAAGAACCTTACCTTCATCTACTACATTTTCAGGAGTAGAGTTACTAGAGATAGGTAGAGAGGCGTAGTATGCCGCTAGGTCAGCCATATCTTCTTCAGATAAAGGCATCGCCATTGCACCCATTACAGGTTCGTAACGACCTTGCTTACCACCACTTGTCATACCTAGCTTAAGCTCTTTTAACTGCTTCTCTAGATACTTCTCATGTTGACCAGCCAGCTTAGGGTACTGAGTGATCAGGCTGTTGCCGTCAGCACCGTGGCAGGCAACACATGTTTGTGATTTGGCTTTACCAGCTTCAATACTACCTTGAGCCCATACTGAGCAGCTGGCTAAAAGACTCAAAATTAGCGCTAATTTCTTCATGACATTCCATTATAATTATCAAGCTTCCAGTACCACTCTATGTTGCCACTCATGGTACAATAGGCGACCTTATGCCGAGCACGGTTATTTTACACAAATTCACAAAAAAGTAATCAATCGACTACACAAAGTCGAGATGGAGTTAACAGTGAGCGTAAAAATTCATTATCAAAACACGCATTTCATTACCAGTGCACCTGATATTCGTCATTTACCAGAAGACGAAGGGATCGAAATTGCGTTTGCAGGACGCTCCAATGCTGGTAAATCTAGCGCGCTAAATCGCGTTACAAACCAAAAAAGCTTGGCGAAAACCAGTAAAACACCCGGTCGAACTCAGCTAATCAACCTATTTAAGGTAACGGACGGTTGTCATATCGTCGATTTACCTGGATATGGCTTTGCTCAAGTACCACTTGAGATGAAGAAAAAATGGCAGAAGTCGCTAGGTGAATACCTACAACGACGTGAAAGCCTGAAAGGTTTAGTGGTATTGATGGATATCCGTCACCCAATGAAAGACCTTGACCAACAAATGATCTACTGGGCTATCGATAGCCGCATCCCAGTACAGGTTTTGTTAACAAAAGCAGACAAACTGAAAAGTGGTGCGCGTAAAGCACAGCTACTGAAAATCCGTAGCGATGCAAAATCTTTCGGTGGTGATGTTGCGGTTGATGTCTTCTCTTCAATGAAGGGCATCGGCGTTGACCAACTGCGTGCCAAGATGGATGAGTGGTTTGCGCCTGCGCTTGCTGATCAAATCATTGATGAGTTAGCAGACGAAGAGCACAACGACTCAGAGTAGTTCCTCTACTTATCGCTATAGGTTAGAGCACTTACAACACGTGATTTAGCCTTATCAATGCCCCTCCTTATATAGGTGGGGTATTTTTTTGCCCAAAAATGAGTGAGTTAAGCATAAGTTTTTAGTGTTAAAAATCGGATTTAGCCACTAAAACCAATAGAAGTGAACCATACTAAAAGACACATCTAAATAATCAGAACAATGAGAAAGGAATACTCATGTGGAAAACACCATTGGCCATCATTGCACTTATGTTGGTCTCACTGACAGGGTTTGCCTCTGAAGCAGAACAAGAACAAGAACAAGCCCCACTGATCAATGTCGATATGACCTTAGACCTCGATGGCATGGAAAAGTACGCCCAAGACGCGAGTGAGTCTCTTGAGGTGATATCGCAATCTTTGCAAGCGATAGTCAACAACCCCAACCTAAGCGACGACCAGCAACAAGCCCTCAATCAAACGGTTGAAAGTATCAATAAGCTTGCGAGCTCCACCAAGACATCACTCAATCAACTGCCACAAGCCTTAGACCAATCTCGACTCGCCTTTAAACAAACCAGTCAAATGCTGTTGGATGACATTCAGACCAAGATCATCATTGCGCTGGCGGCCGTTATCGCCGTCATTATTATCGCTTTGACCGCTATCTATCTGCTTATCCTGAAACCAATGCAGCAAACCTTGGTAAAAGCGACCAACAATATCTCTTCAATGGCGCAATCCATCCAGATCACCGCCGAAGCTCTGAAATATAGCACCGAGAAACAACAGAAAATCATGGATTACATTGAGCATTCACCGACTCAATACACTGATAAATAAGGCGTGATCCATCAATCCTTTATCGATAACTTGTAAAATAAAAGTTATTTCAAGTGATAAAACAATCGACTTAGAGACGGATTTAAATTACCAAAAGCTGATCGAATTTCAGATCTAAGGCAAATCAGGGGTTTATCACTGTGCTTGAGAAAGTGTAATAAAAGGCACTAAAAATGAGAGGTTTTACGGGGGAATGATAGGTTGGAAATATTTTTCTTTCGCACAAGAAAAAACGCCCCAGTCAAATACTGACTGGGGCGGCTGAATCAGCCTAATCCAATAACGTGAAACAAAAGGTCTGAAAGATAGAACATCTTACCTCTGTACCCTACGAGATTTAATGTACAACAATTGCTCAGAAATGAAAACAACTTTTGTAGTTTTTTTTCATGAATGTTTTATTAAAACACCTAAATTCTTATTACGACTTAACTTTATTTGAGACAAAAAAAAGCCAGTGTTTGTGCACTGGCTCATACTAATTTGCTTATTAAGGTCAAAAACTGATTAGTGGGCTTGATCCCAGTTGTCACCGTGGCCAGCTTCCGCGACAAGCGGCACTTCTAGCTCTGCAGCGGATTCCATCAATTCTTGTACTTTACTTTCAATTTCGGCTAAAGATGACTCTTCCACTTCAAACACCAATTCATCGTGTACCTGCATAAGCAGTTTTACACGACCATCGCCTTCCGCTTGAATCCACTCATCCACCAACAACATCGCTTTCTTAATGATGTCCGCTGCTGTGCCTTGCATTGGCGCATTGATCGCCGCGCGTTCAGCAGCTTTACGACGCATGCCATTACGAGATTGAATCTCAGGAAGGTGCAGTCGACGACCGTAAATGGTTTCAACGAAGCCTTGCTCTGAAGCAGCACTGCGCGTGTCTTCCATATACTGCATTACGCCAGGGTAACGCTCGAAGTAAGTGTCCATGTAGTGCTGTGCTTCGCCACGAGGAATACCCAGTTGCTTAGCCAAGCCAAAGGCACTCATACCGTAGATAAGACCGAAGTTAACGGCTTTAGCACGACGACGTTGTTCAGTGGTCACACTCTCAATATCAACACCAATGATCTCAGCAGCCGTTGCCGCGTGGATATCTTTGCCTTGTTGGAATGCTTCCAGAAGCGCTTTATCACCCGAAAGGTGCGCCATGATACGCAATTCAATTTGAGAGTAATCGACCGCTAGAATCTTCCAACCATGTTGTGCAACGAATGCTTGGCGGATACGACGGCCTTCTTCATTACGAATTGGGATGTTCTGCAGGTTTGGATCTGTTGAAGACAATCGACCCGTTGCTGTCACCGCTTGGTGATAAGACGTATGAACACGACCAGTTTCAGCGTTGATCATCTTCGGCAGCTTATCGGTGTAAGTTGATTTCAGCTTCGCAAGACCACGATACTCAATGATCAGCTTAGGTAGCGGGTAATCCAGCGCAAGTTCTTGCAGCACTTCTTCATTGGTTGAAGGTGCGCCTGATGGCGTTTTCTTGATAACAGGCAAGCCCATTTTTTCAAAAAGGATCGCTTGCAGCTGTTTTGGTGAGTTCATGTTGAACTCTTGCTCTGCAATCTCGTAAGCTTTCTGCTCTAGCTCATCAAGACGAACCGCAATCTCTTGCGATTGAGCGCCCAGCAGCATGTCATCGATGAATACACCAGTACGCTCAATGCGAGACATTACAGGGATCAGGGGTACTTCGATTTCTTCATAGATGGCTTTTAGCTTTTCATCTTGCTCAATATTTTCCATCAAACGGTTATGAAGACGTAAAGTCACGTCAGCATCTTCTGCCGCGTACGGAGAGGCTTCACCCAGCTCAATCTGGTTGAAAGTAAGCTGCTTCTTACCTTTACCTGCGATTTGCTCAAATGAGATGCAGCTGTGCTGAAGGAAACGCAGCGCTAGGCTATCCATATCATGCTTGCCGCCAACGCTATTAAAAACATAAGACGCTAGCATGGTGTCGTGCTTGATGCCTTTCATCTCGATACCGTAGCGCGCTAAAACGCTCATATCGTACTTCAGGTTTTGACCGACTTTAGCCTGTGCGTCATCTTCAAGAATCGGCTTAAGCTGTTCAAGTACCCAATCACGGTCGAGTTGTTGAGGTGCATCTAGGTAATCATGGGCAACCGGTACGTAAGCGGCAACGCCTTCTTCGGTTGCGAATGATAGACCAACAAGGTTAGCCACCATGTAGTCCAAGCTGTCTGTTTCAGTATCAAAGGCAAACACCTCTGACGCTTTCAGTTTCTCTAGCCACGCATTAAAAGAGGCTTCATCTAAGATGGTTTCGTAGTTGCTGCGATCAATGGTCACGGCAGAGGTGTTCATTTCTACGGTAGAAGTGGTTGATGCCGTATTGCTGCGCACTGCGCCCGACTTTTCATCCGCCTCAACCACACCACTGCCACCTTCAAGTAGCTCGTTCAACCAAGACTTGAAGACCAGTTGACCATATAGCTTAATCAGCTCATCCGTATTTGGTTGTGCTTTTACAAGCGACTCAGGTGTCTCTTCTAACTCGACGTCCAGTTTGATCGTTGCAAGCTCGTAAGACATCTCAGCGTTGTCTTTATTATCAATCAGCTTCTTAGCCATGGTTTTTGAACCACGGAAACCAAGTGCCGCAATATCATCAAGATTTTGATACAACTTTTCGATACTACCGATGCCTTGCAGCAATGCGGTTGCAGTCTTATCGCCGACACCCGGGACACCCGGAATGTTATCCACTTTATCGCCCATCAGAGCAAGATAATCGATGATCAACTCTGGCGGGATACCAAACTTCTCGATAACACCTTCACGATCCATCACTACGTTGGTCATGGTGTTGATCAAAGTAACGTTATCATCCACCAATTGCGCCATATCTTTATCACCAGTACTGATAAGCACAGGCATACCGAGAGCTGAAGCCTGAGAAGCCAGCGTACCAATTACGTCATCCGCTTCAACGCCAGGAATAGAGATAAGTGGTAAACCCATTGCGCGAATCACGTTGTGCAAAGGTTCGATCTGGCAACGTAGATCATCCGGCATAGGTGGACGATTAGCCTTGTACTCTGGGTACATGTCATCACGGAACGTCTTTCCTTTTGCATCAAAAATAACCGCAATACGATCAGAAGAAAATTGACGCATCATGCTGCGCAGCATGTTAACTACACCGTAAACAGCGTTAGTTGGGATATCACCATTGCTCATTGTGCCAGGGTAAGCATGGAACGCGCGATATAGGTAAGAAGAGCCATCGATCAGAATCAATGGATTATCAGGAATACGAGCCATAATGTTTGTGTATCCAGTAAGTACAGAAATTATCTGTTAAGAATGCCACGTCTGTTGGTTGGATTCCACGTTGTCGATCTGTATCCGTTCACTCGGTTGTGTTCGTTATAATCGATTTGTTGTTATTTTTTGTTCTTAGACGCAAGCGTTCTGTGGATAACTCTGTTTATATTATTTATCCACCCTGTTGAGAACTACGGTGAACAACTCAAAAAACACCAATAAACAACTGAAAATAAAGAATAATTTTACAGATCGAACAGATGATCAACGATCTTTTCTCGATCTTGCGTTGTGGAAAAGAATGCTGATGGCGTTTTATTCATAAAAATACGGGCCACTAAATATGCATCTTGTTGAAATGGTAGGTATAAAAAAAAGCGACACCCGAAGATGTCGCCTAGCAAAAACCGGTAAAGCCATTCAAATTGAATACCACAGCTTTACCTAAAAGCTATAAATTACACTGGAAGCAATGTGAGCAATGTCGTGTCAAAAAGAACTTAGTACAAGTTCGCGAGAATTCTGTTGGGTAACCAAGTAGATACTGAGTACTTAACATCCTTGTGAACATTTCCTCATTCCCTAAGACGAAGTTAATAATAATGATTCTCATTTAATAGTCAACAATTAAATGATAATAAATCTCATTTGATTTATAAACCGTTAACAGCAGTGCTTAAATTTGCTTCAAAAAATGGATTCTATGGTCATTAATGTCTTCTTTTTCTTCAAATCTTTCGATTAGGTAACCGTTTCTCAATAACAGGCGCAACATTGCAGGGAACTGGTTACGAGACTTAACCTTTAACTGTCTGTAGCCCTGCTCTTTCGCCCATTGTTCCTGAACGTCTAATTGCGCCTGTGCAACGCCTTTGTTCCTCGCGAGCGGTGACACGCCACCAAACCAGCTGTAAAAAGTATCTTGATCCAATTCATAGCCGATCTTAAAGCCAAGCAACACGCCAGCTTCTTCAGCCACTAAGATAAGGCTCTTTTTCCCTGCCAGCCGCTCTGACAGAGAAGCGACACTCTCTTTTTTAGCGAACTCAGAGATCTGCTCGACCACAGACACCACTTCTTCTAAAGAACCTTCACGTACGACAACTGACATCTTATTCATCCTTATAAACGAAAGGGCTGGCACAATGGCCAACCCTTTACTGATCACTTAAGTGAGATCTACACGGTTACTTTTCTTTTAAATGCTCAGCAGCTTGTGCGTTATCTTCAGCAAGCCACTCTGCGACATCTTTAGCGAAGTAAGTAAGAATGCCATCAGCGCCAGCACGCTTAAAGCACAACAGTGATTCCATGACGGTTTCGCGCTCTTTCAGCCAGCCGTTTTGAATCGCCGCTTTGTGCATCGCGTATTCACCAGATACTTGGTAAGCAAACGTAGGCGCTTGCAGTTCGTGCTTAACACGACGAACAATATCAAGGTAAGGCATGCCTGGTTTCACCATCACCATGTCCGCACCTTCATTAAGATCCATCGCGACTTCATGAATCGCTTCATCGCTGTTGGCTGGATCCATCTGGTAGTTCTTCTTGTTACCACCTTTCAGGTTCGAAGCACTGCCAACTGCATCACGGAATGGGCCGTAGTAGCACGATGCATATTTTGCAGAGTACGCCATAATCTGAGTATGAATATGGCCCGCTTCTTCTAACGCTTCACGGATCTTACCAATGCGACCATCCATCATATCCGATGGGGCAACTACGTCAGCACCCGCTTCAGCGTGTGATAATGCTTGCTTGATCAAGACTTCAGTCGTCTCGTCATTCATCACGTAACCATCTTCATCGATGATGCCGTCTTGGCCGTGAGTGGTGAACGGGTCTAGTGCTACGTCAGTAATAACGCCAATGTTTGGCACATGCTCTTTTAGTAAACGTACAGCGCGCTGCACCAAACCTTCTGAGTTATGAGCTTCAGCTGCGCATAAACTTTTAGCATCTTGGTTCACGACTGGAAATAGAGCAATCGCAGGAACACCCAGCTTTGACAGGTAATCTGCTTCCTCAAGCATGTAGTCGATCGACAAGCGTTCAACACCTGGCATTGACTCGACAGGCTCGCGGCGGTCTTTACCCATCAGGATAAACATTGGGTAGATTAGATCATCCACAGACAATTGATTTTCTGCCATTAGGCGACGGCTAAAGTCGTGCTTACGCATACGGCGCATACGGCGACCTGGGAATTGACCTTGAATTGAAACAGACACTAGATTCTCCTTGCCTAGTCTAAGCACCGAAATACTTAGATATGAAAAGTGCTAAATACAGGCAAAAGCATATCACTGATGGCTCAGGACGCTAGCAGTAAAATATGAAACCCACTCAAAAATAGGGATAAATGGCAAAAAATGACCTTCTCCTCACACTGCCGTATACTCATGACAACTCAGTAAAGACCGCTTTCAGGACAAAACAATGATCGACACCCATGCTCATATTTACGCTAGCGAATTCGATGAAGACCGCGAACAAGTTGTGCAGCGCGCACTGGCTCAAGGGATTGATACCATTCTATTGCCGAACATCGATTTAGAATCTATCGAACCAATGTTAGCAACGGAAGCGCAGTTTCCTGATGTGTGCCGTTCAATGATGGGCTTGCACCCTTGTTATGTGGATGCGAATATCGAGCAAACCCTCAAAACCATTCGAGCTTGGTTTGATAAGCATGACTTTATCGCCGTGGGTGAGATTGGTATCGACTTGTACTGGGATAAAACCTTCAAGGCTGAACAAGAGATGGCGTTTGTGACTCAACTGCAGTGGGCAAAAGAGCTTGATTTACCTGTGGTGATCCACACTCGTGATTCCATTGAAGAGACACTTGCCCTACTTCGTAAAGAACAAGATGGCAGCTTACGCGGGGTATTCCACTGCTTTGGTAGCAGCTTAGAGGAAGCTCAAGCGATCAACGAGCTAGGCTTTCATTTAGGTTTAGGCGGCGTTTCGACCTTTAAGAACTCTGGGATGGACAAGGTGATCCCACATCTCGATATGGATTACGTCATTCTAGAGACAGATTGCCCATACTTGGCACCAACACCGAATCGCGGTAAACGCAATGAACCAGCCTACACAGAATTAGTAGCAAAACGCATCGCCGAATTACGCGGAATTACCCTTGAAGAAGTCGAAAACATAACCACCAAAAATGCTAAGGCATTGTTTAATTTATGACAAATCTATTAATAAGTAATTATTACGGATTTTTCCTGAATTTATTTGAGAAAGCTAAGTGACATGTATAGTATCAACCGCCTGCATATGGAGGTAGTTGATTATGTGTGACCATTCACAACACTTACAACGTCAACATCGAACCCTATGGCATAAAATTTTGGGCATCAAAGAGCTCTATATATGTCAGAACTGTGGCTATCAGTTAAAGATTCGATAAACAGACATAATAAAAAAGCGGCCCTAGGCCGCTTTTTTATTATGTGATTTTTACTGAAGCATTCCGAATCAAGATTCAGCTTCTTCCTCTTCATCCGCATCTGGCTTACGCGTATAAAAACGTGCGAAGAACAGACCAATCTCAAACAGAATACACATTGGAATCGCCAACAGTGTTTGCGAGATCATATCTGGTGGTGTCAGCATCATACCGATGATGAAAGCACCCACCACAATGTAAGGACGCTTTTCAGACAGAGATTGAGGCGTTGTTGCCCCCGTCCAACACAACAAGATAATCGCAACAGGCACTTCAAAGGCAATACCAAAAGCAAAGAACAGCGCGAGTACAAAATCAAGATAGCTTGAGATGTCGGTTGCGAACTCTACTCCCCCTAATGATATGGCCGTAAAAAAGCCAAATACCAACGGGAATACAATAAAGTAAGCGAACGCCACACCACAGTAAAACAGCAATGAACTTGAAGCCAATAGCGGCATGATCAAGCGTTTTTCATGCTTGTATAAACCCGGAGCAACAAAAGCCCACACCTGATACAAAATAAACGGAACCGCGAGGAATATAGACGCGATCAAGGTTAATTTCAGCGGTGTGAAAAATGGCGATGCAACATCGGTTGCGATCATCGTCGCCCCTTCCGGTAGACGATCTACCAAAGGTGCTGATACGAATTCATAAATATCATTAGCAAAATAAATTAGCCCGACAAATATCACTAGCACCGCGACAATCGCACGTAGTAGGCGATTACGTAGTTCTAGAAGGTGGCTAATTAAAGGCTGTGTCTGCTCAGTCGAAGACATGTCAAACCTCTTAAACAGGAAGATCGAAAAGGAGCCGCGCGTGTATCTATCCAGTTGAATTGGTATCCACTTGAATAGTTATTTACTTGAATAGATATCTATTTAAACATCTAGCGAATCAAGTATCCGGCGACTCCTCCTTGCGAGACTATTCGGCTTTCTTATCTGACGGTGCTGAAGCTTCGCTGTTGACCTGAATGGTTTCAGATTCCACAGTTTCCATGACACTAGGTTTAGTCTCACTTGGCTTATCAGACTCAGGCTTAGCATACGGACGTTGAACCTCAGCAGCGGCCTGCTTGAGTTCATCGACTGACGCTTTAAGGTCTGGAGATAAATCTTCCATACCCATTTTTTCCGCCTTGCGTAGGTTTTCTTGCAGCTCTTGCACCTTAAGCTCATGAGAAAGTTCATCTTTCACACTGTTTGCCATGCTTTTCGCTTGTCCAACAAACTTGGAAATACTGCGAATCGCCACGGGCAAACGCTCAGGCCCTAAAACCACTAACCCAACGACAGATATTAATACCAGTTCCCAAAAACCGATATCAAACACGATTTACGCCTGCTCTTTGTCTTTCTTTGTTTCAGCAGTTGTTTCAGCGTGAGCTTCTGTCTTCTGCTGTTCAATATTCTTTGGTTCGAAGTCTGCATCTTTCTTATCTGCAGGCTTGTCTTCATCGCTCATCGCTTTTTTGAAGCCTTTAACCGCTGAACCTAAGTCACCACCCATACCGCGCAGTTTCTTTGTTCCGAATAGCAAAATTACAATTACAGCAATGATTAGAAGTTGCCAAATACTGATACCACCCATTGTCATTGTCCTCGGGTCTGTCTACACATAAAAATATTAAGAGAGTCTACTGTCTAACGACGGTAAGCTCGCCAACTAAGCAACCAAAATGTGACACCTGCGATGCCACAGCCCATAGATAGCTGCTCATAAGGGCTTGAAACTAATATTGCGGAGCATACGACTAAAGTGGCTCCAACGCCAAACAAAAACTTTCCAGTTGCTTGCTGACGCTTACTATCTCGGTAACCTTGATAAAGCTGATCCATTCTGTGGTTCATCGCTTTACCTTGGCGCAAGCTGTCATAAAGTAGCTCTGGCAGCTCTGGCAGTTTTTCTGCCCAGAATGGCGCACGCTCTTTTACTGCGTTGATCACAGCTTGCGGCCCCACCTGATTCATCATCCAGGTTTCAAGGAAAGGCTTCGCCGTTGCCCACAAATCAAGTTGCGGATACAGCTGACGGCCTAGGCCTTCGACATACAACAAGGTCTTTTGCAGAAGCACCAACTGAGGTTGAACCTCCATGTTGAAACGTCTTGCTGTATTAAATAAGTTTAGCAACACATGGCCAAATGAGATCTCGCCAAGTGGTTTTGCAAAGATTGGCTCACACACCATACGGATCGCGAACTCAAAATCATTGACGTTAGTGTCGTGTGGCACCCACCCCGAATCAACGTGTAGCTCAGCAACTTTACGGTAATCTCGATTGAAGAAAGCCAACAAGTTCTCTGCTAAATAGCGCTTATCTTCGCTATTGAGCGTGCCAACAATGCCACAATCCAAACCAATCCACTGAGGGTTGTCTGGATTTTCTGGATTAACGAATACGTTACCCGGGTGCATGTCGGCATGGAAAAAGCTGTCTCGGAATACTTGAGTGAAGAATACCGTCACACCACGTTCTGCCAACAATTTCATGTTAGTGCCGTTGGCGTTCAGAGTTTCAATATCGGAAACCTGAATACCATAGATTCGCTCTGATACCATCAGGGTTTCACTGCTTAAATCAGGGATAACCTCTGGGACATACAGCTCTTCGCTGCCTTCAAAATTACGTCGCAGCTGAATGGCATTGGCTGCCTCTCGGCGCAGGTCCAGTTCATCAATTAACGTTTTTTCGTACTCGTGAACGACCTCAACCGGTTTCAAACGACGTGCTTCAGGAAGCGACTTAGCGACTATACGCGCCATTCGGTGCATCAGTTTTAGATCTGCGTCAATCACCGGGCGAATATCAGGTCGAATTACCTTCAGAACAATCTCACGACCGCTCTCTTTAAGCTTTGCGGTATGCACCTGAGCGATAGAAGCAGAAGCCAGTGGCTCGATATCAAAGTCGGTAAACCAGTTGTCTAAACAGCCACCCAACGCCTTTTCCATATCTTGCTTCGCCAGTTGACCAGCAAACGGCGCAACTTGGTCTTGCAACAACGCCAACTGATCGGCGATATGAGGAGGGAACAGATCACGACGTGTCGACATCATCTGTCCAAACTTGATCCACACTGGACCAAGTTCTTGCAGCGCAAGGCGCAAGCGATGACCCAACTCTTTATCTTGATGCTTGTTCTTAAGCCAAAACAGTGACTTTCGCGCCAACAAAGGAGCTTTAGTCAGTTGGTGTTCCGGCATCAACTCATCAAGGCCATATTCCAACTGTACCTTGATAATATGATAAAGACGTTTCAGTTCTGCTGGGGTCATGCTTTCTCCAACAGAGCGTTCAACTTAGCTTCAAGACGAGCAGCAGAGCTTTTTACGTCATCAACTTGGTCGCAAAAATGCGCGACTTCTAACGGTGCTGGTGCGATCTTCCACTCTTCAGTCAGAACTTGAGCAACATGGTTTTGATGCTTAGTCGCCTGTTTTGCTACAAAGCCACCGACGTTTTTAACGCCTTGCACCAAGGTATGCGCAACCACATCACCCGTCACACGCGATAACCACTCTTCCAAATCAGGCTTGCAGTCTGTCATCAGTTGAGCAAATTTCTGAGCCAGTTGAATATCACCCTCTAAGATCAACTTATCTTGCTTGATCAGCTTGGTGATGTTCGATTGCTCACGCAATTCCGGTAATACCGATAGGTTCAAAGATAGGTAGCAATCAGGCTGCCCTTCGTATTCTGACAACACATCAATCTGTTGGCTGAAAACGAAAGTGAGTGTTTTATTCAACTCTTTCAAATTAACTTGAATGATCTGCCCCTTTAAACGAGACAAACGACGAACCAAGGCTGGATCATCGTTCACGAAAGTATTTAAAGAGGTTTCAATAACTGCGGTGACCAATGGATCAAATGGCATGACTGTCCTTACCTTTGAAAACGGATAAGCCTTAACCTATCCGTTCTGTCTTTATTCTTATTGTTTAGCACGCCCTAAGAGCCTACTACCAAGTTCGACTAGAACTTGTAACCGCGGTGCAGCGCAACAATGCCGCCCGTTAGGTTGAAGTATTTAGTATTCTCGAAACCCGCGTCTTGCATCATGCCTTCCAAGGTTTCTTGGTTAGGGTGCATGCGGATTGATTCTGCAAGGTAACGGTAGCTGTCTGCATCGTTAGCAATCAACTCACCCATTTTTGGCAACAGGTGGAAAGAGTATGCGTCGTAAACCTTTGATAGTGGCTCAAGCACTGGCTTAGAAAACTCAAGAACCAACAGACGGCCACCCGGCTTAAGTACGCGGTACATAGAACGCAGCGCTTGGTCTTTATCGGTTACGTTACGCAGACAGAAGCTGATCGTAATGCAATCGAAGTAGTTATCTGGGAATGGCAACTCTTCAGCGTTCGCTTGTACGTAGTGTACGTTGCCAACAATGCCGCTATCACGCAGCTTATCACGGCCAACATTCAGCATTGAGTTGTTGATATCAGCAAGAACCACGTGGCCTTTTTCACCAACGATACGCGAGAATTTCGCAGTAAGGTCGCCAGTACCACCACCAAGATCGAGGATACGCTGACCAGGGCGAACGCCACTGCAATCAATCGTGAATCGCTTCCACAAGCGGTGAACACCACCCGACATTAAGTCATTCATGATGTCGTATTTAGCGGCTACAGAGTGAAATACCTCTGCTACTTTCGCGACTTTTTCGTCTTTCGCGACTGTTTCGAAACCAAAGTGTGTGGTTTCTGACTCTACTGCTGAATTTGTCTGCACGCTTGTGTCCATAATGCTGTTATCTACCATGGTAAGTTCTCATCGACAGCACGCTCCGTGTTTAGAGGCGCTGCGGCCGATTAGTTTACTTTATCCTCAGCGGGTTGTCTTTCTACTAAGGAGGCATTTTCTGAAAAAGCCTCATTTTGCGCCATTTCAGCCAAACCAATCGAGATCGGTTTCTTCACTTCAACACCCAATTGCTTGAAGCTTTCGGCCTGACGAATCACGTTGCCACGGCCTGTTACTAGCTTATTCATCGCACCTTGGTAGCTTTGGTTGGCTCTATCTAATGAGCTTCCAAGACCTTCCATATCATCAACGAACAGGCGTAATTTGTCGTAAAGCTTGCTCGCACGTTCCGCGATAACTTGCGCGTTCTGATTCTGTCTATCGTTGCGCCACAAGTTATCAATGGTACGCAGTGCCACCAGCAAGGTGGTTGGGCTAACCAAGATAATGTTTTGCTCCATCGCATCTTTAACTAAGCTAGGGTCGGCTTGAATCGCCACCTGAAACGCAGGTTCTACCGGAATAAACATCAACACATAATCCAAGCTCTGTATGCCTTTGAGTTGATGATAATCCTTCTGGCTCAAGCCTTTAATATGCGCGCGCAATGAAGCCAAGTGATCACGTAATGCGGCATCACGTTGTTGATCAGTTTCAGCATTGAAGTAACGCTCAAACGCCACCAAAGCCATTTTTGAATCCACCACCACTTGCTTGTCTTGTGGCAGATGCACAATCACATCCGGTTGATAACGCTTGCCCGCATCGTTTTGCAGGTTCACTTGCGTTTGGTATTCGTGGCCTTCGCGCAGTCCTGATTCAGCAAGCACGCGAGCCAGCACCACCTCGCCCCAGTTACCTTGTTGTTTGTTGTCACCCTTTAGCGCTTGAGTCAGGTTCACCGCTTCACGCGTCATACTCTCATTAAGACGCTGCAGGTTTTTAAGCTCATGCACCAAAGTATGACGCTCTTTGGCTTCTTGGCTGAAGCTGTCGTTCACTTGTTTCTTAAAGCCTTCCAACTGCTCTCTTAGTGGAGACAACAAACCTTCTAGGCTCTGCTTATTCTGCTGATCGACCTTGGCGGTTTTGGTTTCAAACAGTTGGTTCGCTAACAATTCAAACTGCTGCTTAAGTCGTGATTCAGCTTGCTCTAGCAACTGCAGCTTTTCGCTATTGGCGAGGTTTTCTTGGTCATGCCTTGCTTCTTGCTCGCGCAGCTCGGCTTCTAATTCAGACTTATGATCTTTAAGCACATTGATCTCATCAGCGTACTGCTGGCGCTCTTGCTTTACCGCCTCAAAGTAGCGCAGTTTTTCCATTGCAGCCATCACCTTACCGTGCGCCTGCTTGAGCTCGAATGCCGCTTTGTCTCGGTCATCATCTAACTCATCGAGCTCTTGTTGCGCCTCTGCGAGTGATGCTTTGAGCTGAGCTTGCTGAGATTCATGCAACAAACGATCGGACTCTAGCTGCTGCTCGAGCAATCGCTGCTGAAAAGAGAGCTTCTGTTTAATCCACCAACCCACGACACCGCCGCTGACGAGCGCGCCAGAAATTGCAGCAATAAGCGTTGCCTGATGTTCGATAATCCATTGCATGATAATGATTTAGCCTAATTGGAAGTAACTCATTAAATGGTATTTTGATACTGGATAAATGTCCAGTTTGCCGTATTAAATTTCGACAGATAGACTAGGCGCTCCGTATTCTGTCCCATCAAATTAGAATGAGTTGCTATGAACGAACGTCGTGCCTTGGGCTTTGGCCTTTCCGCGGTATTACTGTGGTCAACAGTTGCTACTGCTTTTAAGCTGACCCTTGCTGAGTTTTCACCGATTCAAATGCTGACCATTGCCAGCATAGTGTCATCGATGGCACTGATCGCCATCTGCGCCTTTCAAGGCAAGCTTTCTCAGCTGAGTACTACGTTCCTTTCAAACCCTTGGTATTACCTACTGCTCGGCTTGGTCAATCCACTGGCCTACTACCTGATTCTATTCAAAGCATACGACCTATTGCCTGCATCTCAAGCGCAGGCCATTAACTACAGCTGGGCAATCACGCTAACCTTGATGGCGGCGGTTTTTCTCGGACAAAAGATTCGTAAGCAAGATTGGATTGCTTGTACCTTCAGTTATGCGGGTGTGGTGGTCATTGCCACCAAAGGCGATGTGCTAGGAATGCAGTTCGATAGCCCACTCGGTGTGGCTCTGGCGCTACTTTCAACCTTGCTTTGGGCGGGATACTGGATTCTAAACACCAAAAACAAGGCTGACCCTGTGATTGGCGTATTGCTTGGTTTCTTAGTGGCATTGCCCTTCGCGATCGGTTTAACCCTTTACGAAGGCGAGAGCTTTAGCCAAATCACAGCAAAAGGTTGGATGGCTGTGACTTACG
This sequence comes from Vibrio sp. 10N.222.55.B11, assembly GCF_041473705.1. Taxonomy (NCBI): domain Bacteria; kingdom Pseudomonadati; phylum Pseudomonadota; class Gammaproteobacteria; order Vibrionales; family Vibrionaceae; genus Vibrio; species Vibrio sp. 10N.222.55.B11. The sequence goes on along the minus strand of NZ_JBFRST010000050.1, from coordinate 9,839 downwards.
TAGGCCTGTTTGAGATGGGCATTACCTTTGTCTTGTGGCTCTCGGCATTAAAACTGACCAACAACACGGCACGTATCAGCAACCTAATTTTTGCCTCGCCATTTATCTCACTGATGCTACTTTCCACTATTATCGGCGAAGAGATTCACCCAGCGACCCTGTTTGGCTTGGTACTGATCATTGCCGGCCTTGTTATCCAGCAGATCAAATGGGGAAAGAAGAAAAACAACCTCAGCCCTGAAAGTTAATGCCCAGAAAGATTAGGATTATCGCACTACGCGACTTCCCGAATTATCAACGATAACAAGCTTTGAATACAAAAATGGCGAGTCGTAGGACTCGCCATTTTTATGTCATTTAAAATCTAATGGGTAAGCTTAAACCCACTGGCCTGCTGCAAAGCCAGAGCTCCAGCACCATTGGAAGTTATATCCTCCTAACCAACCTGTTACGTCCATTACTTCACCGATGAAGTAGAGGCCAGAAACCGTCTTACATTCCATGGTTTTTGAAGATAGATGATTGGTGTCCACACCGCCTAGAGTCACTTCCGCTGTTCGGTAACCTTCGGTGCCGTTTGGCGCGATTTTCCAGTTCTCTAGATGCTCTACAATGTCATTCAGCTGTTTTTCATTGAACTGCTTGAGCGGCTTGTCTTCAAGCTCTTTGCGGTCAATCAGTACTTCTACAAAACGCTTTGGTAATGCTTTCGCTAAGGTGTTTTTCAGGCTCTGATTTGGGTGTTTCTCTCGAGAGTTTTCAAGTAGTTCAGCAACGTCCACTTCTGGTACTAGATTAATCGAAACCGATTGACCCGCTTTCCAGAACGAAGAAATTTGCAATACCGAAGGACCAGATAAGCCGCGGTGGGTAAACAGCAACGCTTCTTTGAATAAGGTGCCGTCTTGCGCGGTGATCTCGGCAGGAATCGCGATTCCTGAAAGCTCAGCAAAGGCTTCTTTGTCTTCTTTATGCAGAGTAAATGGCACCAAACCCGCAGTAGTCGGCATCACAGACAAACCAAACTGCTCGGCAATCTTATAGCCAAATGGCGTCGCACCTAGTTTCGGCATCGATAAACCGCCCGTCGCCACGACAAGTGAGTCACACTCAACTTCGTCGGTATTAAGGTGCATCTTAAAGCCAGCGTCTGTTTTTTCGATGGAGTGAACATCACAACGGTAGCGTTGTTCAACTTTCGCCTGCTTACACTCGTCAAGCAGCATGCTCACGATGTCTTTTGCAGTGTGGTCATTGACACAGAACAATTGGCCGTGGTCTCGCTCTTCGAACTCAATACCGTACTTGCTCACCATCGAGATAAAATCCCAGTTGGTGTATTGAGATAAAGCTGACTTCACGAAATGAGGGTTGTTACACAGGAAGTTGTTGGCTGAAACATCATAGTTAGTGAAATTACAACGACCGCCACCTGAGATTAAAATTTTTCTGCCTGGTTTCTTTGCATGATCAACCACCAGCACTCGTCGGCCGCGTTTACCCGCTTCCGCAGCACACATTAAGCCTGCGGCGCCCGCACCAATTACGATTACATCAAATTTTTCACTCATGTGGTTCTGCTTTTCTTCACTTTTGCAGCCCGAGTACACCCTGTTCTCGAAATGCCATCAATAAAAAAGGATGTGCATAAACAGCACATCCTTACTAATTGCTCGCTATTTTAGCGGCAATTTTAAACTTTGCAATTGATGTTCAATTGTACAATTTGCAGACAGCAGCAAAACCACTACTTGGCTTAGCGAACCAACAACCAAAGCCTCACACCAAAACCTAAACTCTACTTCACACGTACTAAAAAACTTAGACGATGAAAGAAGACAGCAAGGTTACACCTAGCAGAGCGGAAGAGAGTATGAATAACTGTCTTACGCGATCGCACTTCGAAGTAAAAACTTCGTCATGATGATGGTGATACTCTTTGCTTTTGATGTAACTGAACAGGCGAACCTGTTTGGTCATATTGCCATGGGTTGTGAAAAAACCGCCTCCGTCTACTTGTTGATAAAGTAGAGGATGCGCTTCTCGCATAATATAAATGAGCGTTCTTAGCGCAGTAAAATAACGCGCCCAGTTCACGCAAGTCACAACCATTAGTGCAAATAGAATAGTGTCGCCGCTGATCATCCTTTCCTCCCTACATCTTCATAAGAAAACTCAAAAGAAAAAGATAATCAGTGTCTTTTTCGTACTACCTAAACGGCAGGAGCTTCCATAATTGAAGATGAACCATCTTTTGCCAATTGCGCTAGGTCTTTATCAATAAAGAACAGTGCTTTACCGTCTTCACCAACAAGCTCTAGCTTATCCAATACACCTTTAAACAACTTCTCTTCTTCGTGTTGCTCTGCAACGTACCATTGCAGGAAGTTAAAGGTTGAGTAGTCTTGTGTGCTGAAAGCAACGTGAGCCAGTTTGTTGATCTTTTCAGTAATCATCTGCTCATGTTCATAAGTTTCACGGAACACTGCACCAAGGCTTTCGAATTCGTGTTTCGGTGCTTCAATCGCACCCAGAATTGGCATTGCACCTGTTTCGCTTACGTAAGTGAAAAGACGCTGCATATGTTCCATTTCTTCTACTGCATGAACACGCAGAAACTCTGCTGCACCTTCAAATCCTTTGTCTTCACACCAAGCACTCATTTGTAAGTATAGATTGGATGAGAAAAATTCTAGGTTAATTTGATCATTCAGTTGCTCAACCATAGTTTTTGACAGCATTTAAGACTCCTAATTACATCCTCAATTTTCTCTACTATATCACTATTTAATGAATATCTCGCAGGCCATTAGTTAACCAATATTTCGAGCTGTCATTACGCAAGACAGTGGATATGAGATCACTTCAGCAAAAAAAGCCATCGCATAGTGCTAATCTTAAATCAGACAATGAATAAAGGAGGTAGCGATATGAGTTACAAACATATTTTGGTCGCGGTCGATTTATCAGAAGACAGCAAATTAATTGTGGATAAAGCGGTAGCATTGGCTAAGCCATTGGAAGCCAAAGTCTCTTTTATCCATATCGATATTAACTACGCAGAGCTGTATACCGGCCTGATTGATATCAACATGGCCGAAACCCAGCACAACGCGATGGAAGCGTCTCGTATTCAGCTGCAAAATTTTGCGGAGCACGCCCAATACCCGATCACCCATACCCTAGTAGGCAGTGGTGATTTGAGTCATGAGCTGTGTGACACCATCAACGAGTTCAATGTTGATCTCGTGGTTTGCGGTCACCATCAAGATTTCTGGAGCAAGCTGCTCTCTTCAACACGCCAACTGATCAACGCCTCTCCGGTTGATATGCTGGTCGTGCCTCTAAGAGATTCAGAAGACTAATGATTTAAGGTTAGGTAACATACAGCTCATATCTTATTAACGAAGTTTTACTATGAGCTATTTAGCTGGTGTTACCCTCCTATGGGCCTTCTCCTTTAGCCTGATCGGCGTTTACCTTGCGGGTCAGGTTGATTCTTGGTTCTCTGTTTTAATGCGTGTTGCCCTTGCTGGCGTCGTATTTCTTCCTTTCCTAAAGTTTCGCGGCGTATCGCGTAAGCTGATCGCTAAATTGATGGCAATTGGTGGTATCCAGCTTGGCCTGATGTACTGCTTCTACTATCAATCTTTCTTACTGCTATCCGTTCCTGAAGTCCTTTTGTTTACCGTTTTCACGCCAATTTACGTCACGCTTATTTATGACTTTCTCAAAGGGCAATTCTCTCCGTGGTACCTAGTGACAGCGGCAATTGCGGTATTGGGCGCGGTATTCATTAAGTTCGCAGGTATTAACGAAAACTTTTTAGTCGGCTTCCTCGTCGTGCAAGGCGCGAACCTGTGCTTTGCTATTGGTCAGGTGGGCTACAAGGTGGTGATGGAGAAGGAATCGACCGAGTTGCCTCAGCGAACCGTATTTGGTTACTTCTACTTAGGGGCGCTATGCGTCGCTTCCGTTGCTTTCATGCTACTAGGCAACCCAGAGAAACTGCCCACCACCACACTTCAATGGGGAATCCTGATCTACCTTGGCTTGATTGCGTCGGGGCTGGGTTACTTTATGTGGAATAAAGGCGCGTGCATGGTGAATGCTGGCGCGCTGGCAGTGATGAACAATGCCTTGGTTCCTGCTGGTCTGGTGGTGAATATCCTGATTTGGAACAGAGATGTCGATTTGGTTCGCTTGTCTATTGGTGGCGCCGTTATCTTATTCTCTTTATTCGTCAATGAGACGTGGGTGAAGAAGCGCGTAGCAAGATCCGCAAGCAACGCTTAGCTGATTTGAACGAGCTACATGAGTCAGCTCGGATAACCCCAAAAAGCAAAAGAGCGACCTAAGGTCGCTCTTTTTAAATCATCGCTGTAGCAATAAACCATTCAAATCAACTTCAGTGAATTTGATTGTGGCTCACTACCTGAGTCTTGGTTTCAGTGAAGGCAACATCATCAAGTTGTAGGTTGATTCGTTCCAATTCACTTTCCAGCTTCTGACTTTTCTTAAACAGCTTTTGCTGCTTCTTAATCATCTTCGCCAGTTTCTTATTGTACTTCTCTTGTTTCTTAGCCGCTTTCTTCGCTTGTTTGAGTTCAGCTTTCTCATCACCGCTCGCCTTCGCCATCAGTTTTTTCAGCTTGGCTTTTTTCTGTGCGGCTTCTTTTTTGGCAAGCTCAGGGGCCATATCAGCGGCGGCTGGATCGAACATTTGTACGCTCGGTTCAATTGCCTCGTTGATTTCCGCAAGCGACAGTTCTGGTGCAGGTAATGTTTCCGCTAGCAGGCCGCATGCGACTTTCTCTTCAACGGGTTTGTTTTGACAACCAAGAGGTGGAATTGCGGTGGGTTTGCATAGATTCGCTTGATCCGCCGAAGAACGCGCACAAGAACGACACACGAACTTAGGTTCAGTCACCAAGCTGTGGATCTCGCCCAAGTGTTCGGTGATATCTCGACGGTTTAACTTACAAAAGCGTTTAGCCATGCTTCAACTCCAGCTAAGAATAATAATGATTCTTAGTTAGATATACATCTGTAACGCGACTATCGCAAGTGTTAACTGGCAATTTATCGTATTTATGACGAGAAATTTTCTTAGCGTGTATCTAAGTTATTGATGCTTCAATTAAGTTATTGATGCTTCAATTAAGTCATTGATGCTTTCACATAGACGTCAAAACGGTTCTTTTTGGTTTCGATCGCCATGCTCGGTTTTTGCTCGTCTAACCAAGCTGCGTAATCCGGTCTTTTAACCACAACTCGCTTCGATGCCAACTTCATCGCTGGCTCAAATAGGCCATCAGCATCCAGATCGGCACCCACCAAAGATTGGAATACGCGCATCTCTTTTTTGACCAGAGCCGATTTCTTTTTGTTCTCTGGGTGTGGGTACATAGGGTCGAGGTACACCACATCAGGTTGTTCAAAGTCAGGATCGTTACTGAGCTTGTCTAAAGCATCGTGACTGGATGCGTGAATCAACTTCATGCGTTCAGTTACCCAACCACCGATATCTGGGTCTTGTTGCGCTCGCTGCAAGCCATCATCAAGCAGTGCGGCCACAACGGGGTGACGCTCGACCATTTGCACCTTACAACCTAGAGAAGCCAACACAAACGCATCGCGCCCTAAGCCTGCAGTACCATCAAGAATAGTTGGCGTTGCGCCTTTGTTTAAACCAGCTGCTTTGGCAATCGCCTGACCTTTACCACCGCCAAACTTACGTCGGTGACCAACTGCGCCTCCCACTAAATCAACAAAGATAGCGCCAAGCTTGGGCTCATCGACTTTACGTAGCTCAAGTCGCTCACTAGTCAGTACCAAAGCAAAATCGCTGCTTTCATCATGAGATAAGTTCCAGCGGGTCGCTAAGTCATTCAAATGATCGATTTGGGTAGCATCTTCGCAAATCAGTTGTAGTTGCAAGGTCGTCTCCAACAGACAGTAGTATTCAAAACAAAAGAGGCAACCAGTTTACCTGATTGCCTCAACAATACATATTAGCGGTGAAAAGTATTCCCAGCTAAAGTCGGCTTACCTAAACCAATGGATCTGTCTCTCGCTCTTGTCTTAACTCTTCAACAAGCTCTGCGAGTGGCTTAGGTCGCCCTATGATGTAGCCCTGCGCGTAGTTCACACCCAGTTCGATAAGCTTGTCGATAATCTGGGTATTTTCAACGAACTCAGCCACGGTGTGCTTGCCCATCTGCTTGGCAAGATCATTGATCGAGCGAACCATCACATGGTCCATCTCATTCACATCAATATCACGTACAAACAAGCCATCGATCTTCACAATATCGACAGGCAGCTTTTTCAGATAGCCAAATGACGATAGCCCTGAGCCAAAATCATCCAATGCAATCATGCAGCCAAGCTCTTTGATTCGAGTGAAGAACTTGATCGCCTGCTTCATGTTACTCATGGCCGCTGTTTCGGTGATCTCTAAACAAATCTTATGACACGGTATCGATGAATCGCTCAGGCTATCTATCAAAAATTCGACAAACTCACGGTTACCCATCGAGTGACCGGAAAGATTGATTGAACACATCCCCAGTTCCTCAATAACCTCAGGGCGTTGCTCCAACCAACCCAAGGTTTGACTGACGACTTGGCGGTCAATCAAATGCGCGATGTTATAACGCTCTGAGGCTGGCATGAAGATCCCCGGGGAGATGTATTCCCCTTGGATGTTCTTGATGCGGACCAAGATTTCAAAGTGCATTTTATCGCTGTCTTCATCTAGGCCAAGAATTCGCTGCGCAAACAACTCTAAGCGATCGTTAGCCAAGGCCTCATGCACTAGGTTAACGCACTCCATCTCAAGATGGCGACGACGCAGGTCTTCATCATCTTGATGGTAAAGATGATAGCGATTGCGACCTTCTTCTTTAGCGGCATGACAAGCTGCATCCGCCTGAGCGTGCACCATCTGTGGTGAAGCTGCTGTATGGTCGATCAATCGAATACCGATAGAGCACGTCAGGTTGAGTCGAATATCATCCCACAAGAATGGATTCTCACTCATCATCGAGATAATACTGCGACACACATTCACCGCATCTCGTTCAGTACAGTCTTTCATCAGCACAGCAAACTCATCACCACCCATTCGCGCTAACACCGCATTGTAAGGCAGTACGTCTTCTAGCAGTTTGGCGCTAAACAAGATCGCAGCATCACCCGCTTCATGTCCTGCGGTATCGTTCAGCACTTTCAGCTGATCCAAATCTAGGAACAACATTGCGTGAGTTCGCATGTGGCTCTCAACCTCTTTCAGCGCCTTTTGCAGCTCTTGCTCAAAGTGGTTGCGGTTAAAGGTGTCAGTCAGTAGGTCATAGCGAGCCTGATACTCTAGCTTTTCAGAAAGCTCGTGCGTTTCGGTGATGTCTTCACCCACAATCAACAGCTGATCAGACTCCACCAACGGGCGGATATTTTCACGAATCCAGCTCTTGCTGCCGTCGGCATGGCGATATTCGATATCACGACGCCACACACCACGAATCTTATGCTGAGGTTGCAGCAAGATATGACGAGGAATCATCGCGTTCTCATCAACATAGAATTCTCTAGGGCGATGGCCCAACAACTGATCGAGAGGGTATCCCAAAAGCTCTTCGGCAAACTGGTTCACTTGTTGAATGCGATTATTGCCATCGAGCGTAATCATCATCACCGGCTGTTTGTCGTAATACAGCTTCAAGTTTGCTTCACGTTGGAACAGCTTATTCTCAGCAAGCTTACGTGAGGTCACGTCGCGCGCCTCAAAGAGAAACTGAATGTCTTCGTCTTCACTGCCCGGCATCGGCTTCAATGAAATATCCAACACCATCGCACCGCGATCTCGACACCACACCTCGGCTTCAAATCGTAAGGCTGGGTGCTCACTTTTTGCGATGAAATATTCGGCTAGCACTTCTCGCGCAGAACTTTCCCAATGTTGGTGTTGTTGCAGCGGCGTTCCCAGTTTATAGCCTTGATTATAAAGCAGCTCATGTAACTTGCTGTTACTCGACAGCAGCACGCCACCCTTATCAATGATGCCCATAAATTGCAGGCTCTGATCAAATATCGACTCCAACAATCGTTGGCTTTGGCGACTTGCACGTTCGCTCTTCTTCAGACGGTTAAGGTAATACACCAACACCGCGATAACACACGACATGCTCAAGAACATTAAACCGATGGTGCGAATTTCATCGCGATAGCGCATTAAGAATGACTTCGGCTTATTGAGGAAGGTTACTGAGGCTTCATTCTCTGCACCCAAATCCCAACGTGAGATCTGTTGGTAATCGAGTTTGATTTCTGGCGCGCCAGCAACCACCAATGGCAATGGAGCCTTAGGATTGTTCAGCACGCTCAACAGCACGCGCCCCGTGTCTCGACCTTGCGTTTCTCCACTGTGGATCACGCCACCAATCGCACCAAACCCAAGTCCTAAATCATGCACAATATACAATGGCATCTGAGTTTTTTTGTTGAGCTGACGCCAGTCTTCTTTGCTGCTGACCCGACCATTGATGTCGCGGTAGTAGGCCCAGAACAACAAGCTTTTAGTTAGATCAGCGCGTTGCGCGAACGTCATCAGTTCTTGATAAGAATCAGGCGTATATTGCTCCACCATCCCAGAAAACTCAGGGCGTTTTTGTAGAAATAAATCCACTTGAGCGCGAATAGCTTCACCCGTTACCGAGTGATCGGTAACCACGTAAACTTTTTTAACCGTCGATTGAAGTCGATTGATCAGCTCAATATTGCTCGCCATATCAATATCTTCAGTGATACCGGTTGCGTGCAAGCCTTCAATCATTTGCGGAGAAAAATTGTTGATGCCACCAAAAATAACGGGCGTGCCATTGAGTTCGGGCGCTAAGCGTTTCATCAGATTGAGGGCGTTATTATCACTGACGACTACAGCGGCAAACTCTTCATGCGACAGCTTAGTGCGGTATAGCTGATAAATTCGCTCTAAGTATTCAGCGTTTTGAGTTCGCTTGGTATCGAGATAAACAACCCGGTAAGATAACCCATCGCGATCGAGCTCATCAGATAGTCCTTTATGGAAATCATCTGTCCAGAAAAAGCCTTGATGATAAGAGTGAATAACCAACACATCTTTTGCCTGAGCTGAAGCAAAAACACTCCAACACATCACAATAAAAAATAACGAAAATCGCACTGAATTCACCCTAACCCTATAGTTACTGCTAATATTATCACCCTTGGCTATGATGTGTACTCAAGCCGGTATGTTTTTCATTCAACCTAAGGATTATGCATGTCCACAACCACAGCTCGTCTAGATGATCTAGACCGTGCCATTCTCAAAACCTTGATGGAAGATGCACGAACTCCTTACGCTGAAATGGCAAAGCAGTTCGATGTCAGCCCTGCGACGATTCACGTTCGCATCGAAAAGATGAGATCGGCAGACATTATCGAGCGAACGGAAGTTGTGGTAAACACCAAAAAACTGGGTTACGACGTGTGTTGCTTTATTGGCATCAACCTTAATGCTGCCAAAGATTACCACTCGGCGATCGCTAAGCTGAATGCCTTAGACGAAGTGGTTGAGGCGTACTACACCACTGGTGCTTACAATATCTTTGTAAAGCTGATGTGTAAGTCGATAGAAGAGCTGCAGTTTGTATTGATCGATAAGCTGCAAGCGATCGATGAAGTTCAGTCGACAGAGACACTGATTTCATTGCAGAACCCTATCAACCGCAATGTGAATCCATAACATTGATTCGCCTTGCTTGGCATAACGCACAGACAAAAAAAGAGCCTCTAACTAGAGTAATGCCGTTCACTTA
>NZ_JBFRST010000049.1:0-106671 GCF_041473705.1 Vibrio sp. 10N.222.55.B11 | reverse complement strand
CTTAAGTGAACGGCATTAGCCTAATGGCTGCTTTTTTTTTGATCTCAATATGACTAACTATGCAACTTGTTGACTTAGTATTTCGTCGGCCGGAATTTATTAAATTCACACCGCGGAATTAATGGCGGTAATTAATCATATCTTCTTATGCAACTTTAACGAGAATGTAACTTAATTAAAATATTGTAACTCACAGATCAGCGTTTAGTTGTATACCTGATGTGTGTCGGGTGTTAATGTAATGTTTCGTCTGGACGGTGTAGTGTGAGCTGCTTTAAGTCTTAGGAAAGCAATCAGCTTACGTACCACAGAATGGCGTATTAAAAATTGAATTCGGCCGAAAAGTCGATAACGTATATAAAACCAAGTGCAAAGAATAGTGCACACATAACAACGTTTGGCTTAGGATATTGTCACTGTATGTGAATGGATATTCGCTAAATACCGAAATAAGTGTTGGTGCTCATCCCCCAGAGGAAGATACCTCTACGAGTACTAACATCGACAAGCTATAGATATATGGAGAATAAAATGGCTGGTGTATTGGGAATGATTCTTGCTGGTGGTGAAGGCTCTCGCTTAAGACCTTTAACTGAATCTCGCAGCAAACCCTCGGTTCCTTTCGGTGGTAGTTACCGCTTAATTGATTTCGCTTTGAACAACTTCGTTAATGCTGATCTAATGAAGATCTACGTATTAACACAATTTAAGTCACAGTCACTGTTCCACCATATGAAAAAAGGCTGGAATATCAGTGGTATAACAGACCGTTTTATCGACCCAATTCCTGCGCAAATGCGTAAAGGAAAGCGTTGGTATGAAGGCACAGCAGATGCTATCTACCAAAACATGGGCTTTATGGAGTTGGAAGAACCTGATCAAGTATGTATTTTTGGTTCAGACCATATTTATAAGATGGACATCAAACAGATGCTTGATTTCCATAAAGAGAAGAAAGCGGCTCTAACAGTATCAGCATTGCGCATGCCGCTTGCTGAAGCATCAGAATTCGGTGTTATTGAGGTTGATGCTGACGGCCGTATGATTGGCTTTGAAGAGAAACCTGCAAATCCGAAGTCGATCCCGGGCGATCCAGAATCAGCGCTCGTTTCAATGGGCAACTACGTGTTCGAAGCGAAAGAGCTTTTTGCTGAACTAACGGAAGATGCTGATAGAGAAGGTTCGACACACGATTTCGGCAAAGATATTATTCCAAACATGTTCCCACGTGGTGACGTGTTTGTTTATGATTTCAGCACCAACCGTATTACTGGTGAGAAAGAAGAAGTTTACTGGCGCGATGTAGGTACGATTGACGCGTACTGGCAAGCGCACATGGACCTTCTTAAGAAAGATGCGCCATTCTCGCTATACAACCGTAAATGGCCTCTACACACTTATTACCCGCCACTACCACCAGCTACGTTTACTGATTCGGCAAATGGTCGAATTCAGATCATTGATAGCCTTGTGTGTAGCGGTAGTTATGTACGTGGTTCGCGTATTGAAAAGAGTGTACTGGGCTTCCGCAGCAATATCGCATCAGCGTGTGATATTAGCGAAAGCATCTTACTCGGTGATGTAAAAGTGGGTGAGGGTTGTATCTTGCGCCGCGTTATCATTGATAAAGACGCAGATATCGCACCGGGTACACAGATTGGTGTAAATCTGACAGAAGACAAAAAGCATTACCACGTATCTGACGATGGTGTCGTAGTGATTTCTAAAGGAGCACGAGTTGGTTACTAAGACTCTCTCGGTACTTTTTGTAGCGTCTGAAGTTGAAGGCTTGATTAAAAGTGGTGGCTTGGCTGATGTAGCCAAGGCACTGCCGAAAGCGTTGCAAACACTCGAACAGGACGTTCGAGTGACTATCCCCGCATATAGAAACATTCCAAACATTGATTCAGCAGAAGTTATTTTATCGACTGAACTCGATCATTGGCCTCATACGGCTTATCAAGTTAAAAAACTGAGCGTAGAAGGCGTTCCAGTTTTTGGTATTGAATGTGCCAAGTATTTCGACCGCCCGGAAATGTACGCAGAAAACAATCAAGCTTATGCTGATAACGGAGAGCGCTTCTCGTTCTTTAGTGCAGCCTGTCTTGATATGCTTCCTAAGCTTGGTTTCCAACCGGATATCATTCATGCAAATGACTGGCATACTGGTTTCGTTCCTTTCTTGCTTAAATCGCGTTATCAACAACACGATTTCTTTGAAAATACGCGCAGTGTTATTTCGATTCACAATGCGGTTTTCAAAGGTGTGTTCGCCTACGATGAACTTCAATTCCTGCCAGAGATGCACAGTTACCATGCGCCTGAAGCTTCAGTGAGTGACACTCATGTCACTATGCTAAGAGCTGGAGTGATGTGTGCGGATAAAGTGAACGCAGTAAGTCCTACCTATGCAGAAGAGTTGAAAACGGAATTAGGTAGCCACGGTATGGCTGCAGAATTCCAACACAGATCTGCTGATCTGTTCGGCATTTTGAATGGGTGTGATTATGGGGCTTGGAATCCGGAAACTGATGCTTTCCTTCCTCGTAAATACAAAGCGACCAAGCACAGCATGGCTCGCGGAAAATCAGCTTGTAAGCAAAAACTGCAACAAGATGTAGGTTTACCCGTTGCCGATTGCGCGGTTTATGGCATGGTTTGTCGCTTGACGAATCAAAAAGGTGTTCATTACTTACTGCCTATCATCGAACAGTTTTTGAAAAATGATCTTCAGATCGTGATTGTCGGTACTGGCGATCCGGTTTTGGCGAGTCAATTGAAAGAGCTATCAGCGCTTCACTCAGATAAGTTCTCGTTCGTAGAAGCGTACAATAATGAACTTGCGCACTTGGTTGAAGCAGGCTCTGATTTCTTCTTGATGCCTTCGGAATTTGAACCGTGTGGCTTAAACCAAATCTACAGCATGGCTTACGGTACTTTGCCGATTGTTCGTTCTGTGGGAGGTTTAAAAGACAGCGTGAATGATTACGATGAAGATCCTGAAGTCGCGACTGGGTTTGCTTTTGAAGAGCCAACACCGCAGGCGTTATTGGCTGTGTTACATCGTTCATTACTGCTTTATGCACAAAACCCATCTGAAATTAAGCGTGCTCAGCTTTATGCGATGCAGCAAGATTTTAGTTGGGAAGATGCGGCTAAAGAATACCTAGCTATGTATCATTCAGCATTTTAACTTGTTGACTTAGCTTTAAAGTTAGCTGGCGAGCAACTGCCGCTCGAACTAAATGAAGGCGCTCTAATTGTAGAGTGCCTTTTTGTTTCCTGGTCAGAGCACATCACGTTTACGAAGACAAAGCTTGCAAACTCATTTTAGTCAGGTAGAAAAGGTGAGGTAGGTATTCACATGACTAATGATAGGTTTGACACTATTATCACTTAAAGTTCTTAATAGCGTGGTATCCTTAGTCATCGCCTCGTGATGAGGCATAGCTCCATTCCAATAATTAAAGCGATAGGTATGTCTGAGAGTTTACTATTTCATAAAACATTTACTCACCCTACGAGCGATGAGTGGGTTGTATTTGTGCATGGCGCAGGAGGCAGTTCCTCCATCTGGTTCAAGCAGATCAAAGCGTATAAACAGCATTTCAACTTACTTCTCATTGATCTGAGAGGGCACGGTAAATCAGACAATATACTTAAAGGGCTGATTTCGAATCGTTATACGTTCAAATCGGTGACGCTTGATATTCTTAAAGTGTTAGACCATCTTAAGATCCGTTCTGCACATTTCGTTGGCATGTCTTTGGGCACGATTATTGTGCGTAACGTTGCCGAACTGGCGGCTGGCCGTGTACGTTCAATGGTACTGGGTGGCGCTGTCACCAAGCTAAACACTCGCTCTCAAGTGTTAATCAAGTTGGGTAACCTCAGCAAGCACATCATTCCTTACATGTGGTTATACAGCCTTTTTGCTTATGTTGTGATGCCACAAAAAAGCCAAAAAGAGTCTCGTCACCTTTTTATCCGCGAAGCCAAAAAACTGTGCCAGAAAGAATTTAAACGCTGGTTTATCTTAACAGCTGATGTAAACCCCTTGATGAAATATTTTAAAGATAGAGAGCTACCAATACCGACTCTTTATTTGATGGGTGAACGTGACTACATGTTTATTAAGCCTGTAAAAGAAATGGTTGCAGCGCATGAATCGAGCGAGCTAGTAGAAATCCCGAATTGTGGACACGTGTGTAACGTGGAAAACCCTGAAGAGTTTAATCAGCGTTCGATTGCGTTTATTCAAAAACAAATTCAGTGATTTTCTAGGCGTGAAATCAAAGATGATGAGTTAATCGAATTGAAATAAAAACGGGAAGCTAACTTTAGCTTCCCGTTTTTAATTGGAGGAGGTATCTGACCGAATCGTTCTATCAGGTCACTGAAACCCTGCTATTCAGGTGAGGCAGCACCGCACTGCCAGCAAGAGCCGAATTGCGCTTCGTTGACTTCATGACACTCACCACAACGCCACTCTTCATAGATGATCGAATCTTGCTGCTTTTGGTAGTCATTGACGAGCATGCGAGCTTTACTGGCCAATTCTGGCTCATATAACCATACGTAAGGGTCAGTTTCTTCGGTGAATGGGATTTCCCCCTTTAATCCGAACAACCCCTCACCACGGACTTCACAGGCAACATTCTCGCTTTCTAATAATCCACAGATGATATGAGCTTCTGTCGGATTCGATGCACTGAAGATTTTCATTGAAATAGAACCTTATTCGGCTATCTGTGTTATTTAGCTATTATAAATTATTCAGCTACGGGTGCTGAGCGAAACTTCCCCATCAACCATTTAGCCACTATTGGGAATATACCCAATAACGCAAATGACAATAGTACTGAAGGGGAGACGATGCCCGAAAGTGAATCAATTTCTGCGAGCTGAGTACCAGCATTCAAGAAAACCGCCGTCCCCGGTAACATCCCGATTTGACTCGTAATGTAGTAACGACTCACTGACATCGGTGTTAGACCCATCAATAGGTTGATAAGGAAAAATGGGAATACAGGAATCAGACGCAGAGAAAACAGGTAAAATGCGCCGTCTTTTTCAACCCCCTTGTTAATCGTCGCCAATTTGTCACCAAACTTGGTTTGAATCCAGTCACGCAACAGGTAACGGCTACTTAAGAAAGCTAAGGTCGCACCGATCGCACTTGCGAAAGATACCAGTAGCAAGCTGTTCCAGAAGCCAAATAGCGCGGCCCCCAATAAGGTCACAACAGCGGCACCAGGAATGGAGAAAGCCGTAATCATGACATACGCGACAAAATAGATAGCGGCAGCCGCAATAAAGTTGCTGTCAATGTAGTCATTTAACACAGCTTGTTGGGCCTTAGCATTTTCAAGCGTTAAGTACTGGCCGAAATTGATGCCTAACAGCACGATGGTTATGACCAACACAATACCCAATATCATTTTCTTACTCATTGATACTTCCTCTAAATTTTCAATGCATACCGATAGTATAGATAGACAGGCAAAGCATAGATTAACTTTCACCAGATATAAAAAAAGCCGCAGTAAATGCGGCTTAGTTATGTATATAGATTGCACTGACAAAGTTAATTGACGCGATTGATAAGCTCTTCGCGACGCTGCTGCGGTATAACAGACCAATGTGTTCCATTGATCGCGCCTTCTAGCGCCCAAAGTAGTTCAATACTGACAGAAGACGCATGCGATTCTTTGATGGCGTTAAATGCGTTTACAGAGCCAGATTCATATAAACGTTCGACAGAATCGATCCCTGCCTTTTTCAACATACGCTCGGTAGCGAGTCGAAGATTAGGCAGATCTTTGAGTCGGGTCGGCTTAGCAGAAGACTGCTCAGCTTTTTCTTCTTTAGCAAAACCTAGAGACGTGGTTGCAAGCTGCAAGATTTTCTCTTGGTCTTGCCAGAGGCCTTCAGGTAAAGCGAAATATTTAGTAACGACAGGGAAACCACGTTTTTTGTAGACGTACGGTTGAAACCCTTGTTGTTCGAATTGTTTCGTTGTGCCTTTGTCTGCGCGTATGTGCAACTGGTCATTTACAACCAGAGCAAACATAGTGTCATCAGCAAAAAGACCGAAGCCACCAAACATTGAGCGTGATTTTATTTTTCCTAGGGACTCAAATAACTTCATCGAGTCCTTTAGTATCGGTTTATCCATGTTATTTATCTCGGTGTATTTGAACTACGCCACCAAATAAGCAGGTCCGAGAGATTAGCAAAATGTTGCAATTAAATTGTCAATAAGCCGTAAATTACTAAATTATTAGTAGTTACTGCATTTTGCCATCGGTAACCCCGCTACCATACCAACGAGTGGTTTAGGCCGGAAGCTTTGCGTCTCACTCTTTCGAGTGGTTTGCCCTGTGCGTGACTGATTGAATAGAATAAAGTTTTTGTTGGATGAAGCTCACACTTGATATTTCAAAATGTGATACTGCTTCAATTAATGATCTTTCCGTTGTGCATCTGGGTTCATTGTAGTTGCTGATAAAAAAAGCGCACCTAAAGGTGCGCTTGATGAAATTAAACTCGAATTATCAATTAATTTAACGTCTTAACTGTACTTCGTTCAACAATTTCAGGGTGCATTTCGAAGACGCGTTTTTCGTGGTCTTTGTCTTTGATGCGCTCCAATAGAATTTCGAATGCATTCTTACCAACACGACGTTTTGGTTGGTGAACTGTCGTTAACGGCGGAGAGAAGTATTCAGCGAGTTCGATGTTGTCGTAACCGATCACTGAGATATCTTCAGGAATGCGGATGCCTTTTTCTTGCAGTCGGCTCATTAAGCCGAGTGCCATTGTGTCGTTAAAGCAGAATACCGCCGTTGGACGATCTTCCATCTCAACGATTTGTTCTGCAGCAAGAACAGCCGTATCACACTCGAAGTTGCCTTCGATGATCATATTGTCATCGGCAGAAATTTTAGCTTCGTTAAGCGCGCGCTTGTAACCGGCAATACGTTCAACACATGCTGCTTTGTCTAAGTGGCCACTTAAACATGCAATCTTAGAGTGACCGCGTTCAATAAGGTATTTGGTCGCTAGGTAGCCACCTTCTTCAGAGTTATCGATGATCTTATCAGCTTGAGAACTCTCTGGGCCCCAGTCCATAATAACTTTAGGGATGTCAGCGTGACGGTCTAACATCTCTCTTAGTTCTTCAGTTAGGTCAGAACACATAACTAAGATGCCATCTACACGTTTCTCTGCAAGCATTCGAATGTAGTCACGTTGCTTCTCATAGATACCGCCCGTATTACACAGGATCAAAGTGTAACCTTGACGGTAGCAGTAGCTCTCAACACCATCGATAACTTCAGAGAAGAATAGATTAGTTGATTGAGTCACTAGCATGCCGATGGTGCGTGTTGTATTACACTTCAAGCTACGAGCAACAGCACTTGGTGCATAGTTCAGTTCATCTACGGCTTTGTTTACTTTTTCTTGCGTTGCTTCTGCAACAAAGCGAGTTTTATTGATTACGTGAGAAACGGTTGTTGTTGATACGCCGGCTAAGCGAGCGACATCTTTTATAGTGGCCATGGTTTTATCCTATTAGAAGCTACTTTCCCAAAGTACGGAATAAAGTAGCCGTTAAGCTACCTAACTAAGAGCTTAAATTTGTAGGGCTCTTTGGGTACTAAAAGTGCTAAAAAACAAAAAACCGCTATTGAGCGGCTTGTCTTAACACCGAAATGCTCAAAACTATAATAAGTATAGCATTTCGTGAATGTTTCATATTTTATCGTTTGCGGTCACAATTTTAGACTGACTAGAAATTACTCGCAATAAAATTCACCCGGAAATCCGGGTGAATTGTCACATTCTTCTGAATTTATTTAACGAGTCATCCAATAAGCTATTCACCAGCTAAATATTGAGTGTCTAATTGACAGAATGCGAGTAGCAACGATGAGACGGAGGCGTAGAAACCGAATTCATCAACGTCATGACATTTCACGTTGAACTTTGGTAACCAAGTCAGCAGTTGTTGTTCGATAAACTGCTGTTGAGCGGCAAATGAATTCTCTAGTTCTTCTTCAATATTCGTTTCGTTTGAACGAATGATCAAGTTACCAAGGAAATCGAGTTCGATAGCAATGTGGTCTGCTGGCTCTTTTAGATCTTGGTTCACAACTAAGTTGTGCTTAGCCATGATCTCTTCCATATCTTTTGCTGGCTTATCATTCAAAAGGCCAGTTTCGCCGATATACATTGAAGCGTAAGGAAGAGCGCCGTGCTTATCTGTCTTTAAGAAAAGATCGCAAAAGTCTGCAGACAGTTCTAGCTGAGCATCTTCACGAGTTTGTAGGCGGTTCAGCGCATCCACTAACTTATCAATCGCTGGCTTTAGTGTCTCATTTTCGCCTAAACCAGTTAGGAAAGAACGAATTTCAACAGAGTGGTAGTGATCGAGTTCTTCTTGAGTGAGCTCTTTGGCAAATAAGCTTGATAGCCACCAGTATATTTCTGCTCTTTGCTCGTTGAACGCTTTCGTATCTTTCATTTGTTAGATCCTGACTTAGTCTTGTGATGTTGCTTATATGCATCTTGAAGTCACTTGGGCATAAGCACACCAAGGCTGAATAACAAGGTTATTTGCGAAACGCAAAGTTACTCGTTAGTAGTAATGCCTATATTGAATTGCGATGGACGATAAATAGCAAGGTTTAAGATTGTCTTGTATCAAAAAAAATCCATGTTTCTGGCTTTTATCTTCTGTACCACTAGAATTGTTACTAGTTATGAATAGAATAGTCACTGAAACTATTAAATAAGAAAAGTGGTGTAGATGAGCTATCACGTATTAGTCGTAGAAGATGATGTGGTAACCCGCAGTAAACTGGTTGGATACTTCCAGAACGAGGGTTACACAGTGAGCGAAGCAGAAAGCGGCGCTCAAATGAGAAACGTGTTAGAAGAAAACAACGTTGACCTCATTATGCTGGACATCAACTTACCAGGCGAAGATGGATTGATGCTAACTCGCGAATTACGCAGTCAATCAGACATTGGAATTATTTTAGTTACTGGACGCACGGATAGCATCGACAAGATCGTAGGCCTTGAAATGGGCGCTGACGATTACGTTACTAAACCCTTCGAACTTCGCGAGTTATTAGTTCGAGTTAAAAACCTACTTTGGCGTATCTCTGCTGCTCGTAAAACAGCAGCGGGCGCTGTAGAAGAAACATCAGATGAGTCTGTGGTTCGTTTTGGTGAGTGGACATTTGATATCCCTCGTCGTGCGTTAAGCAAGAACGGCGAACCAGTGAAACTGACCAAAGCAGAATACGAACTGCTAGTGGCTTTGTCTTCTTACCCTAATCAAGTATTAAGCCGCGAACGTATTTTGAATATGATTAGCCACCGAGTGGACGCGCCTAATGACCGTACTATCGACGTATTGATTCGTCGCATGCGTGCTAAAATGGAATTCGACCCTAAGAACCCACAAATCTTTGTGACGGTTCACGGTGAAGGTTACATGTTCGCTGGTGATTGATTTCCTTCGGGAGTGATTAATCAACAACGACATTTAAACGTAAAAAGCCGAGACATCATTGATGTCTCGGCTTTTTTATTACTTAGCTTTTATTGTTAACGACCAGAAAATCTATAAATATTTGGCGACTCGTCTGCTCATATGAGTTTAAAGATTCAATAGGGTTACTGAGGCTGGGCCGCAGAAACGTCACCGTCATCTTCAATTAAGCTGGAAGCTTCTGGAATAACAGGCTCTTCAACAATGTCATTGCTTGTATCTAGCCAATCACGCAGGCTTTGCCAAACCAATCCCATGGTTTCGTGCCAGTAACGCTCAGTCTGCTCAAGGTATAGCGCTTTCGGCATGTACTTTTCCCACGGCTCAACAATACCTTCTTGTGCAAGGTAGTTGGTTGGTGCAGGTAGTGGTTTCATGCCAGCTGAATTGAATTCGTTCAGTGCGCGAGTCATATGGCTCGCTGAAGTCACCAACACCATTCTTTTATTCTTAACGAACGCAGCGGCTTGGCGGGCTTCTTCCCAAGTGTCTTTTGCGGTTTCAAGCAGAATGATGTCGGGCTTTGCTACGCCAAGTGCTAAAGCCACTTTAGCCATCATTCTTGCGTTACTTACTTCAGTGCCTGCGCCATAGCCAGACAAAATGAGTTTTGCACCAGGGTAGAGGCGTAGAATACGAATCCCTTCACTTAAACGCATCAGGCCGGTGCGGCTAAGTTCTGATGTCGGTGGAATTTGGTCGTCTACGACGTGACCACTTCCAAGAACCATCACGTAATCGACGGTTTCATCGACAGGTAAAAATGCGGTGTGTTGCCTTTCCATTGGCATTAAAAGTTGACTAGAAACTGGCTGGAAAGCGATTAGGAAAATACCACATAGGGCTGAGAGGGTGATTAGGCAACCAGTCTTCCTTTTGGTAGTAAACATCACTAGGGCTAAACCCAGAAAAGCGAGAATTAACATTGCTGGCAGTGGCATCAATAGCGAAGACACTACTTTTTTCAGCTCAAACATATCCGAATAGTCCGAAAAAACATCACTTAGTAGTAAAAAGAGACATCGCCTCTTTATTCCTGAAATTCCTGTGACAGAATAGCAGGCACGATAGGACATAATAACTCAAGTAGCCGTGACTGAAGACCGTAATTTCGACGATATTGCCCACAAATTTGCAAAAAATATTTACGGCTCTGACAAAGGAGAGATCCGTCAGATCATCGTATGGGAAGATTTAGAACAAGCTTTGAGCAAGTTTGAGCAATCAGCTTCGCCGCTGCATGTGCTTGATGCTGGAGGCGGTCTTGCGCAGATGTCGCAAAAAATTGCGTCGCTTGGGCATAACGTTTCTCTGTGTGATCTCTCTTCTGAAATGCTGAAGCTCGCCGAAGAAAGTATCAGCGAAGCGGGTTTGCTAGAGCAATATCGATTTATTCATTCACCGGTACAAAAAGTCGCAGAACATCTCGATGAGAAAGTCGATTTTGTGATGTTTCATGCCGTAATGGAATGGTTAGCCGATCCTAAAGAGGCGCTTGATTTATTGCTTGAACAAGTTAAGCCAGGTGGTGTTGCCTCGATAATGTTTTACAACCACCACGGATTAGTCCTGAAAAATGTGATTTGTGGCAACATTCCTCATGTATTGAATGGGATGCCACATCGAAAACGGTTTAAGCTGCAACCACAAAAAGGCTTGAAGCCGGAAGAGGTTTATCAATGGATAGAAGACGCTGGTCTAGAAATCTGTGGTAAATCAGGCATTCGCTCTTTCAGTGACTACATAGGTAATATGGAGTACATGGGCGATTACCAATTTGAAGATGTATTGGAACTGGAAAAACAGCTATGTCGCCAAGAGCCATATCTGTCACTAGGCCGTTATATTCACGTTTGGGCTCAAAAACCTGCGCAATAACAGCGGTGAATGTGGTAAAAGAAGCCACAACATGCGCTATGCAATCGTAAGAAGCCCGCGTCATAAAGAAATAGGCGTCATATCTAATACATTCGATATGACGAAGAACAGTAACAGGAACCACAATGAGTGAAATGACTCAAACTGCCGAAGAGCAGCCAATTGATGAGTTGGTGGGCTGGGTCAAGCAGCATGATTTTTCATTAAACTTGCCACCAGAGCGCTTAGCATTTTTGATTGCTATCGCAGTACTAAGCAATGAAAGGTTCGATGAAGAGTTGGGCGAGGGTGAACTGCACGATGCATTTACCATCGTCACTCGACTGTTTGAAGATACTGGCGAAGCGTCCGCGTTTCGTGCCAACAATGCCATCAACGAGTTAGTTAAACAGAAGTTGATTAGCCGCTTTACCAGCGAAATCACCGATGGTGCGAGTATTTATCGCTTATCACCATTGGCGATTGGTATTTCAGATTATTACTTACGCCATCGTCAGTTCTCTAAGTTAAAACTGTCTATCCAGCTTTCTATGGTTGCGGACGAGATGGCAAAAGCCATTGAAGCAGCACAAAAAGGCGGAACTCCAGGACATTGGAGAAAGAATGTTTACGGCGTGCTCAAGTATTCTGTTGGTGAAATTTTCGATCAGATTGATCTTAACCAACGTGTTATGGATGAGCAGCAGCAAACCGTTAAACAGCAAATTGCCGACCTTTTAAACAAGGATTGGCGAGAGGCGATTAACAACTGTGAAACCTTGCTTTCAGAAACCTCGTCCACACTAAAAGAATTGCAAGACACCTTGCAAGCGGCGGGGGATGAACTGCAAACACAGATCCTCGATATTCAAGAAATTGTTTACGGTGACGATGAACTCGAGTTCGTTGGCGAAACCCTGTTCGGCTTGCAGATGAAGCTAGACCGAATCACCAGTTGGGGCCAACAAGCCATCGATTTATGGATCGGCTACGACCGCCATGTTCACAAGTTCATCCGTACCGCGATTGATATGGATAAAAACCGCGCCTTTAGCCAGCGCTTGCGTCAGTCAGTCACTGACTACTTTGATGCGCCTTGGTTATTGACCTACGCCGATGCTGAGAAGCTGACGGATCTTCGTGATGAAGCGCTCGTGCTTCGTGATGACGAAGTGATGGGACAAGCACCAATCGACGTAGAGTACGAAGAATTTGAGCAAGTAAATGACCTGCTTTCAGATCGAATTGCAGAGATGTTAAAAGCTCACAAACAGCAAGGCGCGCCAATTGATCTTGGCCTTGTGTTACGCGATTACCTCGCTGCACACCCTCGCACACACCATTTTGATTTAGCCAGAATTGTTGTCGACCAAGCCGTGCGCTTAGGTTACTCAGAGTCTGACTATCAGGCTATTCAGCCAGATTGGCAGGCAATTAACGATTTCGGTGCAAAGGTACAAGCAAATGTCATTAACAAGTACTGATGATTACATGCCAGAGAAACTGGTAAAAGCGATAGCGAACCCACTGTTCCCTGCGCTAGATAGCATGCTGCGTTCAGGTAAGCATGTTTCAACAGAAGACCTAGATAACCAGGCGTTGCTGTCTGATTTTGAAGTTGAGCTTCAGCATTTCTATCAACGCTACAATACGGAATTGGTAAAAGCGCCGGAAGGTTTCTATTACCTGCGTCCGCGTTCTACGTCTCTGATTGGTCGTAGTGTGTTGTCTGAGCTCGACATGTTGGTTGGAAAGGTGTTGTGTTTCTTATACCTAAGCCCAGAACGTCTTGCTCATGAAGGTATCTTCACCAACCAAGAACTGTTTGATGAGTTGATGTCGTTAGCGGATGAGAAAAAACTCATGAAGCTAGCAACCAACCGTGCGTCTGGTTCTGACCTAGATAAAGAAAAGCTGTTCGAAAAAGTACGTACTTCTCTACGTCGCTTACGCCGTATCGGTATGTTGATTGCGATTGGTGAAACCGGCAAGTTCCGTATCAGCGAAGCGGTATTCCGTTTTGGCGCTGACGTTCGTGTTGGCGATGATATGAAAGAAGCGCAGTTACGTCTTATCCGTGATGGTGAAGCTGTGGTGCATACCCAAGAGCCTAACCAAGGTAGCTTGTTGAATGAAGAACAAGCGGAAGCCACATCAGAAGTAGATGCAGACGTAGACGAAAACGGTCAACAAGACATTTTTAACGATCAAGCTGACTTTGACCTTGAGTCAAATGCTGGCGAACAAACAAAAGTAGAAGGTGAAGCATGATTGAAAGAGGTAAGTATCAATCATTAACCATGGTCAACTGGAACGGCTTCTTTGCGCGTACTTTTGATATTGATGGATTGGTTACAACGCTTTCTGGCGGTAACGGTGCGGGTAAGTCGACCACAATGGCGGCATTCATCACAGCACTGATCCCTGACCAAAGCCTTCTGCATTTCCGTAACACAACGGAAGCGGGTAGCTCACAGTCATCTCGTGATAAAGGCCTTTACGGTAAGCTTCAACCTGGCGCATGTTATGCTGCACTAGATGTTGTGAACTCTCGTAATCAACGCCTATTGTTTGCAGTAAAACTGCAGCAAGTTGCCGGTCGTGACAAGAAAGTAGACATCAAACCGTTCGTAATCCAAGGCCTTCCAAGCCATGTGAAACCAACGGATGTGTTGATTCAGAATGTTTCAGACAGCCACGCTCGCGTATGTCAGTTGAATGATGTGAAAGCGGCGGTAGCGCAATACGAAGGCGCTCATTTTAAAGCCTTCTCTTCGATTGTTGATTACCACTCGCAAATGTTTGAATACGGTGTGGTACCTAAGAAACTGCGTAACAGCAGCGACCGCTCTAAGTTCTACCGTTTGATCGAAGCATCGCTTTACGGCGGTATTTCTAGTGCGATTACGCGTTCTCTGCGCGATTATCTTCTACCGCAAAACGGTGGTGTGAAGAAAGCATTCCAAGACATGGAATCAGCACTGCGTGAGAACCGCATGACGCTAGAAGCGATCAAGACAACTCAGTCGGACCGTGACCTGTTCAAACACTTGATCACTGAATCGACGAACTACGTGGCAGCAGATTACATGCGCCATGCCAACGACCGTCGTAACAAGCTTGATCAAACCATGAAGTTCCGTGGTGAACTGTTTGGTTCGCGTGAAACCTTGCATGATCAAAACAACTTGTTGAACCGTGTTCAAGAAGAATTAGAGCTGTTGGTCGATCAAGAGTCGGCACTAGAGCAAGATTATCAAGCGGCTTCGGATCATCTTCAATTGGTTCAAACTGCACTTCGCCAGCAAGAGAAGATTGCTCGCTATAGCGAAGATCTAGAAGAGCTTAATGAGCGTCTAGAAGAGCAGATGATGGTAGTGGAAGAAGCTCAAGAGCGAGTACTTCTTGCTGAAGAGCAGGCAACCATCACTGAAGAAGAAGTGGATAGCCTGAAAACTCAGCTTGCTGATTACCAACAAGCGTTGGATGTTCAGCAGACTCGTGCACTTCAGTACCAGCAAGCGGTTCAAGCATTAGAGAAAACTAAGCAGTTGCTTGGTGATGAATCGATTACGGCAGAAAGTGCATTAACTCTTGTTTCTGAGCTAAAAGCACAAGAAGAATCAAGCACTCAAGCGCTACTGGCTACTAAGCACAAGCTAGATATGTCTTCTGCAGCTTCAGCACAGTTCGACAAAGCACTGTCTTTAGTTAAGAGCATCGTTGGTGACGTGGAGCGCAAAGAAGCGTCTAGCAGCGCTAAGCAAGCTTTAGAAAAAGGTCGTAACGCAAAACACGTTGTTGAGAACGAACAGCAGTGGCGCGCTCAGCACCGCGACATGGCTCGTGATGTGGCTCAGCAGCGTCAAGCAAAAGAGCTAGCGACTGAATACCAAAAGCAACACAACATCTCACTGACTGACGAAGCGGTTTTCGATGAAGAACGTGAACGTCATGCTATGCAGATCGAGTCTCTTGAGTACGCTCAAGAAGAGCTGCGTGAAGCGAAGAGTGAGCAACGTCGTGTACAACAAAACCACGATCAAGAGATTCAAAAACTTGAGTCTATTGCTCCAGCATGGATCACGGCAAACGATGCGCTTGAAGCATTAAGAGATCAAACCGACGCTGAGCTAGAAGATAGCCAAGCGGTGATGACTCAAATGCAACAAGTGCTTGAAGATGAGAAATCTCAAGCGGTAGCAAAAGATCAGTTGGCTACGCGCCGAGCTGAACTTGAGCACGAAATTGAGCGTTTAGCGTCTCCAGGTGGTTCTAACGATCCTCGCCTCAAAGGCCTAGCGGATACGCTTGGTGGCGTGCTGCTTTCTGAGATCTACGATGATATCACTATTGGTGATGCGCCGTACTTCAGTGCGATGTACGGCCCGGCTCGTCACGCAATTGTGGTTTCTGATCTTGATGGTATTAAAGAGAAGCTGGTGGATCTTGATGATTGTCCAGAAGACCTTTACATCCTAGAAGGCGATGTCGACGCGTTTGATGACAGTTCATTCAATGCCGATGAGCTTGAAGGCGCAGTGTGTGTTCAGCTGAACGATCGCCAAATGCGTTACTCTCGTTTCCCTGAGATCCCACTGTTTGGCCGTGCGGCTCGTGAACAACGTCTAGAGAAATTGCGCGAAGAGCGTGACGTTGTGGTTGAAAACCACGCGAAGGCAGCGTTTGACTCTCAAAAACTGAATCGCCTATACCAAGCATTCAACAGCTTTGTTGCGAAGCACCTGCACGTTGCGTTTAACGCAGACCCAGAGCAAGCACTTGCTGCGATTCGTGATAAGCGTAATCAAATTGTTCGTTCTCTGGCTGAGCTTAACTCTAAAGAGCAGCAGCAACGCAGTCAGCTTCTACAAAGCAAGCAGGCACTTGGTGCGCTAGATAAATTAGCACCAATGGTTCGTATTTTAGAAGACGAAACATTGGCTGAGCGTTTAGCTGAATTAGAAGCGCAACTAGAGCGTTTAAGTGAAGCGAAATCTTACTTGAAGACGCACGGCAAGGCGCTTACTTCTCTAGAACAGTTCGTATCTGCACTAGACGCTGACCCAGAGCAATTCGAAGCTTTGGAAGCAGAGTACCGTCAAGCAGACAACGCGCTACAAACGCTAAAAGGCAAAGTGTTCGCACTGTCTGATCTGATTGAGCGTCGTCATTACTTTGCTTACGCGGATTCTGTTGATTTGCTTAATAAGAGCAGTGAACTGAGCGAGCAACTGAAAGCGAAGTTGGTTCAAGCTGAACAAGCAAGAACCAAAGGCCGCGATGGCTTGAAGCAAGCTCGCGAACAGATGAACCAATACAACCAAGTATTGGCGGCACTGAAGAGCTCACATCAAGCGAAGCAAGAAACGGTTCAAGAGTTCAAACAAGAGCTACAAGAGTTCGGCGTAAACGCTGACGAAGGCGCTGAAGAGCGTGCTGTACGTCGTCGTGACGAGCTTCAAGAGCGTCTGCACACATCTCGCAGCCGTAAGAGTGAATACGAGCGTACGATTACGTCAACTGAACTTGAGATGAAAGCACTGGCTAAGCGTCTTAAGAAAGTTCAAAAAGAGTACACCGAGCTTCGTACTTTCGTTGTTGCAGCAAAAGCAGGCTGGTGTTCAGTACTTCGCTTAGCTCGTGAAAATGATGTTGAACGTCGTCTTCATAAGCGTGAACTGGCTTACCTAACGGCGGGCGAGCTTCGTTCTATGTCGGATAAATCACTGGGTGCTTTACGTCTAGCTGTAGCTGACAATGACGACCTACGTGATTCGCTGCGTCTATCTGAAGACAACGCACATCCAGAGCGTAAGGTTCTGTTCTACATTGCGGTTTATCAACACCTTCGCGAGCGTATTCGCCAAGACATCATTCATACGGATGATCCGGTTGAAGCAATCGAAGAGATGGAAGTTGAGCTCGCTCGATTAACAGAAGAACTGACGCAGCGTGAAAACCGCTTGGCGATCAGCTCTGAGTCGGTAGCAAGCATCATCAAGAAAACGATTCAGCGCGAGCAGAACCGTATTCGAATGCTGAACCAAGGGCTGTCGAACATCTACTTTGGTCAGGTTAAGGGCGTACGTCTGAACGTTAAGATTCGTGAAAGCCACGAGATCTTGCTATCAGGGCTAGCGACTCAGCAAGAGCAACACAAAGACTTGTTTGAATCAACACGCTTTACCTTCTCAGAAGCGATGGCGAAGTTGTTCCAACGTGTTAACCCACATATCGATATGGGTCAACGTTCTCCACAAGTTCTAGGTGAAGAGCTACTGGATTACCGCAACTACCTAGAATTAAGTGTTGAAGTTAACCGTGGTTCAGACGGTTGGTTACAAGCGGAATCGGGCGCACTGTCTACGGGTGAAGCGATCGGTACTGGTCAGTCTATCCTACTGATGGTTGTTCAGAGCTGGGAAGAAGAGTCTCGTCGACTTCGTAGCAAAGACATCGTTCCATGTCGTTTGTTGTTCCTTGATGAAGCAGCTCGTCTGGATGCGAAATCTATCTCTACCTTGTTCGAACTGTGTGACCGTTTAGGTATGCAACTTTTGATTGCAGCACCAGAGAACATTAGCCCTGAGAAAGGCACAACCTACAAACTGGTTCGTAAGGTCTTTAAAGATCACGAGCACGTACATGTTGTTGGCCTGCGCGGTTTTGCTCAAAACAAACCGGCATCCCCAGTTCAAGAGCTTATTGAAGAAGCTGAGCAATAACCTTGATAGCCGAGCAATAAGCTTGATAACTGAGTTATAAGCTCGAAAGCGACTCAATGATATTTGTACAAAGCCCCTAATCATTAGGGGCTTTTTTGTACCTTGAATCTAATTTCTTACTTCTTACTTCTACAGCAGAACCCCTCCCGCTTAATCCTTTCGTCGACACTGATAAGACCACTCATACATTATGGTTATTATCAATGGAACTTGTTTGAGGTCACACGCACAAAACCACAAATAATGTATGGTAATGACATAGATTTAATAATATTAATAATATTGTATTACTTAAATTTTAATTGTTGATAACTCGCGTGTGCGAAAGGTAAAGGTAGGACTTAGGTATGATTCAAATCGTTATTGATGGGAAATATCGAATCGTCGAGCAAGGACAAACCGTTCTTGAAGCGGCAAAAACATGTGGTTTGGAAATCCCATCTTTATGTGGTTTGAATAAAACAGCGGATAAAGTGCCGTGTGATTTGTGTGTTGTGGAAGTTGATGGCGTTGGTGTTACTCGCTCTTGTGAGCTTGAAGTGTCTAATGGGCTGAATATTACCACTCAGTCAAAACAGTTAACGAATCATCGACAAGAAGCGTTGAATCGCATCATGACCGATCACTACGCTGACTGTGAGGCGCCATGCCAAACAGCCTGTCCTGCTGGGGTCGACATCCAATCTTACCTGCACCATATTGCTCAAAATGATCACATTAAAGCGATTGAAGTGATCAAAAAGACATTGCCAATGCCGCTTTCAATTGGTCGTGTGTGTCCTGCTTTCTGTGAAACCGAATGTCGTCGTAACTTGGTCGATGAATCCATTGCGATTCGCCAACTCAAACGACACGCTGCCGATGCGGATCTAGCGGCTCAAGAGAGCTACATGCCAGCGAAGAAACCAAATAAAGGCAAGAGCATTGCTATTGTTGGTAGTGGCCCCGGTGGGCTTACGGCGGGTTATTACCTATCTAACGAAGGCTATGATGTCAGTGTCTATGAGTCGATGCCGCAAGCGGGTGGTTGGCTGCGTTACGGTATCCCTGAATATCGCTTACCTAAGTCGATTCTAGATAAAGAAATCGAGTTGATGTGTCGCAACGGAATGGTGGTTGAGTGCGGTAAAAAACTCGGTGTTGATTTTACACTGTCTGATTTAAGTAACGATTTTGATGCGGTTTGTTTAGCCGTTGGTGCATCGCAAGCGGTCGAGATGAATTACCCGGGGAGCGAACTCGGAGGTTGTTATTTGGGTGTCGATTATCTGAAAGATTACGTGACCGATCAGCAGTACGTCACTGGTAAAAAGGTTGCCGTGATCGGTGGCGGTAATACAGCGATTGACTGTGCTCGAACCGCAGTTCGTGATGGCGCGGATACTACGCTGATTTATCGTCGTACTCGAGATGAGATGCCAGCAGAAGATTACGAAATCGAAGAAGCTGAACATGAGGGTGTGAAGTTCCACTTCTTAACCAACCCTGCAGAAAACATAGCCGATGAAAATGGTCATGTATCAGAAATACGATTAGAACGAATGGCTTTGGGTCCTGCTGATGCTTCAGGCCGCCGCAGCCCTAAACCAACTGGCGAGTTCTTTGTTGAAGCGTTTGATACGGTTATTGCTGCCGTGTCGCAAAAGCCTGATCTGAGCTTTATGGACAATGAAGCGATTGATATTCCTCTTACTCGTTGGAATACCGCAGATGCTGATCCACAAACCATGCATACCGGAACCGGAAATATTTTCAGTATTGGTGATTTCCGACGCGGCCCTGCAACCGCAGTCGAAGCGGTGGGGGATGGGCGTATTGCTGCACAAGCGATCGATCGCTTCTTCCATGGTGATATGGACAATATTCCAGCCAAACCGTTTAACTCAAGAAAGCACAAACAGCTCAAAGCGGTGGATCCTGAGCAATACCAGTCGATACAACGCATGGCTCGTAAGATCATGCCAGAACTAACGCCCGAGCAGCGTGAACAAAGCTTTGATGAAGTAGAAACAGGGTTTGAGAATGCTGATGCAATAGCGGAAGCTGCAAGATGTCTAGAGTGTGGCTGCCAAGCCAATACCGATTGCGACCTACGAGACTACTCGACCGAATACAAAGCAACGCAAACGCATCCAGAGTACAAAATCGATGTGGCTTCGAATGAGAGTTGGCAGGCGATTCGTGCTGAAGAAGCGAAGGTCGGGTTAACAAGGCAAAAATTTTCGGTCGATGACAGTTCTGAGTTCATTATCTTTGACGCCAACCGCTGTATTAGTTGTGGCCAGTGTATTCAAGCATGTCGAGAACAGAATGTTCATGGCGTTCTAAGCTTCATGAATCAATCGGATGGCAAACCTGCATCAAGACCTGAATGTCGCCCTAACTTTGGGGCAGATAAGACCTTAATGGGCGACTCAAACTGCGTTCAATGTGGATCGTGTATTCAGGTGTGTCCAACCGGTGCAATGGTGGATGCTCGCGACAGAAAGCAGGGAGACACAGACGTACTCAAGAAAGTCGATACCATCTGCACCTATTGCGGTGTCGGCTGCAAGCTAACCATGCATATCGATGAGCAGAAAAACAAAATCCGCTATATCGAAGGCGGAGACTCTCCGGTTAATGAAGGCATGTTGTGTGTTAAGGGACGATTTGGCTTCGATTTTGTGGGCAGCGATGCGCGTTTAACCACACCATTAATTCGTAAAGATGGCTGGTTGCAACCTGCAAGTTGGGAGGAGGCAGTTAAGCTTATTGCCGAGAAGTTTACTGCGATTAAGCAAGGCTTTGGCAGTAACGCTTTAGCGGGGTTCTCGTCGGCGAAAACCACCAATGAAGATAACTATGCCTTCCAAAAATTCATACGTCGTGAACTCGGTACCAATAACGTCGATCACTGTGCGCGCCTTTGTCACGCATCTACTGTTACTGGTTTAGAGGCTTCGCTAGGTAGCGGGGCGATGACCAATGATATTCCAAGCATCAAGCACTCAGATGTGATCTTTATTATTGGCTCCGACACCACGTCAGCACACCCAATTATTGGCTCGCATATCAAGCAAGCTGTGAGACATGGTGGAGCGCGATTGATCGTTGCCGATCCAAAACGAATAGATATTGCTGACCATGCTGAGCTTTACTTCGCGCACCGACCGGGTACCGATGTAATGCTGATAAATGGTGTGATGCAGCAGATCATCAAACATGGTTGGTATGACCAAGAGTATATCGAAGATCGTGTGGACGGCTTTGATACCTTGCTGCAAGAGGTGATGTCGCCAAGTTATTCGCTAGACAAAGTAGAACTAGTGACTGGCGTTAAAGCGGAAGACATCTTCGCGATGGCGCGCTTGATCGGTACTGCAAAACGCACGGCGGTGTATTACTCCATGGGTATCACGCAACACACCACTGGCCACGACAACGTTCGTTCGATAGCTAACCTGCAGCTCTTGTGTGGCAACATCGGTATTGAAGGTGGGGGTATCAACCCGCTGCGTGGCCAATCGAATGTTCAAGGTGCATGCGACATGGGCGCGTTGCCAAATAACTTGCCGGGTTATCAGAAAGTGTACAACCCAATGGTTCGTCAAAAGTTTGCGATGGAGTGGGGCGTTGCTGATTTGCCTGCTGAAACAGGGTTAACGCTGACCGAGATTATTGATGGGGCGTGTAATCGAGATGTGCGTGGTTTATATGTGATGGGTGAAAATCCTGTACTAAGCGATCCGAATCAAGCACACGTGATTGAAGGGCTTGAAGCGTTAGATTTCCTTGTGGTGCAAGACATCTTCTTAACCGAAACGGCGCAGTATGCCGATGTGGTTCTACCGTCTTGCTCGTTCGCCGAGAAGTCTGGTCACTTTACCAATACCGAGCGACGCGTTCAGCGTATCAACCCTGCGGTATTACCTCCAGGTGAAGCGAAAGAGGATTGGGTGATTATCCAGTTACTTGCGAATGCAATGGGTGGTGGTTGGAGCTACGATTCGGTTGCGGACATTACCAATGAGATTGCTCGCGTCACGCCACAATATGGTGGTTTACGTTGGGAAAACATCACGGTTAATGGCGTGCAATGGCCAAGCAATAAAAACAATCCTGATGGCACTCGTATTATGCACCAGACTCAGTTCACTCGTGGACGTGGTCAGATGGAAGCGATTCCGTTTCGATATGCAGCAGAGCTTCCGGATGAAGAGTATCCGTTAGTATTAACGACTGGGCGTATTCTAGAGCAGTTCCATACCGGAACCATGACGCGTAAAACTAAAGGGCTGGATAACTTAGCTGGGCCACGTGCGATGGTCAGTGTTCATGATGCTGAAGCGTTAGGGATCTCGAATGGTCAGATGCTTAAAGTCTCAACACGTCGTGGTGAAATTGAAATCGCGGCTTTTGTAACCAAGCGAATGCAGAAAGGTGTGGTGTTTATTCCCTTCCATTTCGTGGAGTCTCCTGTGAACCGTTTGACGACAACGGCGACCGATCCGCATGCCAAGATCCCTGAGTTTAAGGTTGCGGCAGTGCGCATTGATCCGATTCGTGAGCCTGAAATTGAAGCGACAGAGGCTTAGCCCAATTCGTTAACAAATGGCAGATACTAAAAAGCCGTGTAACTCTCAGAGTTATGCGGCTTATTTATTGAGCTCTATTAGGTATCAAGTGACCTAGTTAGCAAATAGCTCAGTTCGGAACAATCTCGTTACCGTGAACACCGAATTGCTTAGCTGCGTATGCCACGCGCTCTGCAGGTTTCGGGTATTCAGCCGGCGTACCAAGGTTCTCAATATGGTGCAATCGAGGAAGCAGACCAGCACCGTTCGCGATTTGGATAGCCAAACCTGGACGTGCGTTAAGCTCAAGTACCATTGGGCCTTCTTCTTGGTCTAGAACCATGTCAGTACCCATGTAGCCAAGCCCCGTCATTTCCCAAGCGCTTGATGCCAGTGTTAGCAGTTTTTCCCAATGCGGCACTTGAAGTAGCGCCAACTCTTTACCCGTATCTGGGTGGTGAGTGACTGGGTGGTCAAACTGAACCGCACGAACGGCTTTACCCGTCGCAATACAAATACCTACACCTACAGCCCCTTGGTGCAAGTTAGCCTTGCCGTCTGAAGCTGAAGTAGATAAGCGCATCATCGCCATAACAGGGTAGCCCTTGAATACGATGATTCGTACATCTGGCACACCTTCGTAACTGAAGCCATCGAAACACTCATCAAACTTAATGAGGTTTTCAACTACCGCTACATCGTTCTTACCACCAAGTGAGAAAAGGCCTGCAAGAGCGTTACTGATGTGACGCTCTACGTCTTCTTCATTGATAGTCGAACCTGATGGCTTGGTATAAACCCCATCCTTGTGAGATGTCACAACAAGGATGCCTTTACCACCACTACCTTGAGCTGGCTTGATTACGAAACCCGGCCACTCTTTTACCATCTTGTGGATTGTTTTTACTTCAGCTTGGTGACCGATAACGCCAATCAGCTTTGGCACCGTAGCGCCAGCCTGTTCAGCGATGATCTTAGTCTTAAGCTTGTCATCAACGAGTGGATACTTGGAACGATCATTGTAGCGACCAATGTAACTATGGTTACGCTTGTTCATTCCCATTATGCCTTTGTCTTTCAACCTAAACGGTGAAGTAAACTGATCAAACATAACTTAGTCCTCCGCTAGCGGTTTAAAGCGACGAAGCTCAGTTAGACGGTAGCCTGTGTAGTTACCTAGTAGCAAGATGGTCGCTAGAATAACAAGCTGTAAACCAATAAAGTTAAACGTTAAGTGCTGAATGAACGGGTTAGTCATGCCTAAGTAAACAAGAACCGCAGTGAATAGAGAACCACCACCTTGTAGCATTACTTCTTTCGCGCCTTCTTCTTCCCATAGGATAGACATACGTTCGATAGTCCAAGATAGGATGATCATTGGGAAGAACGTAATCGATAGACCTTCAGTCAGACCGACTTTAAACGCGACCACGGTAAACACGGAGATAATCATGATTACCGTAATGATTACGGCGGATATCCTGGCTACCAGTAGCAAGTTGAGTTTGGATAAGTAACTTCGAATAATAAGACCCGTACCGACGATCAGTAGGAAGCCAACAATACCCGTTACCAGTTGTGTTTGAACAAAGGCCACCGCAATCAGAACTGGCATGAAGGTACCAGACGTTTTCAAACCGATGATGACACGCAAGAACACAACAATAAGTGCACCGATAGGAATCAGCATGATGGTTTTAAACATCGCTTGCTCTTCTAGCGGTAGGCTATGAATCGATAGGTTTAACAGCTGGTCAGCCGAGACTTTACTGTTGGTTGCTTCAGTTGGTGAAACCTCTTGAGCAATCATAGAGAAGTGAACTTTACTGTTTTGACCGCCAACTACATCCAGTAGAGAAACGTTTGACTCGTCCCAGATAAGTAGGTTTGGTTGAACTTGCTGTTCGCTGGATTCAGGAGAGAATAGGATCCACTCATCGTTATCCCAAATCTGAATCATGTTCTGAATTGATTGACGACGACGGCCATCTTCTAGCTCGATAACACCAACCACTTTGTTGTGTATTTTCGCTGCTGAAAGTAGCTTGTGTGTCGCTTCCACTTTGGTCATGTTGTTCAGAATCAGCGCAGAGTTTTGACTGTCTGGATCATTAAGTGTTTTGATGAGCTCACGAGTGAACGTTAGATTGTCTGCAGAACGCTTTGTTGCTCTGTCAATAAGAGCTAGAGACGCCGCTTCTTCCGGGCCGTCGAAGCTTGGTTGAACCACTTCACCTTCTGGTGGTGTGTCGTTCACTTTAGCTTGGTTGTCGACTAGGAATTGTGTCTTGTAGTAGATGGTTTGAGGGCCATCTGCGTAACGAATAGACCACTCTGCACGACGACCTGACTCAGTATTTAAGTAAGAAATACCGTAACCTGGTGATGAAGCCGATTCGCCGATAAGTGTGTAGTTAGACTGAGTATGAGGAGCCGCTAAGGAAACTTTTGCTTCTTTGCCTACTGCGTTGAACTCAATACGAGCTTCAACGTCCCAAACCTGCCTGGTTTCCCCTGGAGTCCAAGGTACACCGTAGGTCGTATGTCTGAACATACTCAGTGTTATGCCTGCCACGATAAGCAGGAATATAGAGATATAAAATGGAATTCTTGACGTCATAGCTTACCCTACTATTGTTATTTAACTTCCGTTTGTACGTACTTTTTACTTACATCTACTAGCGCTATGTCTTTGATAAATTCGCGCCCTAGTAATACAGGGTGACTCATTTGAGAGCGATCCGCCAATGTAAATTGCGCTTTTTCATGGATTTTTCCAACTTTAACCCATAATTCAATCACAGCTCGACGTTCTGTCTGATCATTCGTTGATTGGCGGATTTTCACATAACGTACAACAGGCGCTTCAATCCATTTTTGGTCTTCTGCCGCTTGTCCTTGGTCTTCTAGGTGGAACTTAACCCAGTTCTTACCATTTCGTTCGAATTCTTTAATATCGACGGCATTCAAAGAAGAGGTTGTTGCGCCGGTATCCACTCGCGCATCAAAGCTTTGTTTGATTGAGTCGATAGACACTTTTTCGATTCCGCCAAGGATAGTCGGTTGTGAGGTAGGAGCGATAGGAGCCGCTGCAACTGCCACGGGTTCTTCTTCCTCTAGCTCTTCAATGACTTTGTGTTCCATGCTTGTTAGATGAACATCTAACTGATTTGAAAGGGTGATGATTTCGTCTTCTAAGCTTTCAATGTAATCACTTTGATTACTGACTTGCAGTTCAAGATTTTGAACCTTATTTGCGATGTTTGTCTCTGAGCGGGCAATAGCATCGAGAGTTTCTTGGTGGTAGGCAGCACCGTTAGTAAGGGTACAACCAGAGAGCAAACCAACCGCCACAATAGGCGATAATCGCTTAAACATAAAAAAACCTTTGGAAATTAGAGAATAGTTCAGACTATTTAGAAGTTTAGCCCACAAAAAAGGATGCGTGAAGCATCCTATTGTAAGAGTCTGGTCATATTGAATCGCAATGTGAGCGCTACGCCAATTATTGTAATTTTAAATAGCTCACTTATTAAGCATAAGTCAATTTTTGTTCAATTTGCGCGCATTTTTGTGAAAGCTCACAGCGAAGCAAAAGGTGGCGCTGTAGCCACCAAAAAGCCATTACTCTGTTATCGGCTAAATAATGGCTTTCGGGCATCACATTTATGGCTTGGTCGCCACAAGAATGGCACGTCTTGGTGCTGGGTGACCTTCAACCGTTTTACTTGGATCATTCGGGTCTAAGTAATCTGGTAGAGAATTGTGTGTCATCCATTCTGTGGTGCGTTGTTCACCAATTGTCGTGACATTTTCGTCAACGATTCGTACGTCTTCAAAACCAACTTGTTCTAGCCAGCGTTTCAGTGCGCGAGCTGAAGGGAAGAAGTAGACGTTTCTCATTTGCGCGTAACGGTCAACCGGAACTAATACTGCGTTCTCATCGCCTTCAATCACCAAGGTTTCAAGAACCAGTTCACCGCCAGACACCAATTGGTCTTTCAGTTGAATCAAGTGGTCCAGTGGTGAACGACGATGGTAAAGCACACCCATGCTGAATACCGTGTCGTAGGCTTCTAGCTTTGGGAGCTGCTCAATACCTAGAGGTAATAGGTGAGCTCGTTGGTCATCGCCCATCAACTTACGAATTGCTTCAAACTGAACCAAGAATAGGTGGGAAGGATCGATACCAACCGTTAAGCGAGCACCTTCACCCAGCATGCGCCACATGTGGTAACCATTGCCACAACCTACATCGAGCACAGAACGGTTTTTAAGTGGTGAGATATGTGGAAGCACACGATCCCATTTCCAGTCACTGCGCCATTCTGTATCGATATGAATGTCGTGAACCGTGTAAGGACCTTTTCTCCAAGGGTGGAAAGTCTTTAGCAAGCTTTCTAACTTTTTAAGTTCACCCGTGTGGAACGGTGTAGAGCTGCCAATGGTCACTGAGTTTTTCAGATCAACTTGGTCAGGCACACCTTGTGGAATCTTGTTCAATGCACGTAACCAGCGGTCGAAGTCACCGTGCTCTGCATTTTGCCAATCCGTCAGCTGTTGAGGAAGAACATTTAGCCACGGCTGAAGGCGAGTATCTTGGGCAATAAGTTGATAAAAATTGGCAAAATTAAACATAGGTTTTCACTGAGTTGGTGGTGTAGAAATTAAATTTGTCACTCCATTAAGAGTGTGGACAAACATGCTAGGGAATCTCGTTTATCGTGTTTGATAAGAGATCCCCAATTCGTTTGTTCCTCGCTCTTGAGGATGACATTTTAGTACGTGCTAACGGTGTCGCGACGGTTACGTAATCTAAAATGTTTACTTTATCGCGAACATTGAACCAAAGTTGAAACATTGGAACCAGACTTCGCTGCTTGAGAAGCCAATCTTATCAAATCGCTCTCTGTGAACAGGGATCGAATCCGGGCGCATCACGTTTTCAATTGCGCTACGTTTCTGACTTACTTCTAGCTCGCTGTACCCGTTAGCACGTTTGAAATCATGGTGCAGGTCGATAAGCAGTTCATTTGAGCTTTCATCTTCGAATACGTATTTTTCTGACAGGATTAAGATCCCGCCTGGGCGCAAGCCAGCATGAATTTTCTCAAGCAGAGCGTATCGATCGTCTGGAGAAAGAAATTGCAGCGTAAAGTTAAGCACCACAACAGAAGCGTCTTTGATTTCCACTTCACGGATGTCGGCTTCAATCACTTCTACCGGTGTGTCACTGCGGTAAGCATTAACGTGCAATTTGCAGCGCTCAACCATGGCTTCTGAATTATCGATCGCGAAAATCGTGCAGCCTTCTTGCTGAATGTGACGACGCATAGAAAGTGTCGCAGCACCAAGCGAGCAGCCAAGGTCGTAAATATTTGAGTGTGGCTTTACAAAGCGCTCAGCCAGCATGCCGATTGCAGAGATGATATTGCTATAGCCAGGCACCGAACGTTGAATCATATCCGGAAATACTTCAGCAACCCTTGCATCAAAGGTGAAGTCTCCAATTTTATCAATAGGAGCGGAAAAGATATTGTCTGTGTTGCTCATAGCATTTTCTCTCGACAGTCAGCGTAATTGGCACAAAATTCGTACCAAATAAAAGGGGGCGTATTTTACGTAAAAAAAACGCCACTGTCACGAAAACTGAGATTTAGCTCAAGGTTCGAAGCTACTTACAAGTGAGAGGTTAAAACATCGAGATTTGGTGATTGCCTTTTTGAGCTGGAAACTGAGCCAGTTCGGGCAGTAATAATGATGTATTTTCAGAGACTTGCTTTTGTAGCCTCTTATAAATAGCAATCGCAAGTTCAGGTGCGTGGTTATTGTCTGGGGTGTGGATCATTAAATAGGGCTGCTTGCCTTCATTAAGCCAGTTTGGGATTTTGGCAAACCAAGGCTTAAAAAACTCAATATTAGGTTCTTGGTCTGGGTGACCAATAAATCGAATCATCGGGTTATTGGCGGTAGCAATTGCATGAACAGGAACACGCGGTTTTTTCTGATGCGCATCGATCACCGCTTCTGTGGTGGGTGGCGCAGAGAAAACGGGGCGGCTGTCCATAATGATGCGATTGATGCCTTCCTCAACCAGCCATTGGTTGAAGCGTTTTTCCGCATCGCCCTTATCAAAGAAACCTAAGTGTCGAACTTCGACGCCAAGCTGCATATCTTTTGGGAATAAGGTGCAAAACTTTTGTAGGGCAGGCAGCATGCTGGGCTCAAAACTGTGCGGCAGCTGAATCGTCCATTGACCAATACGGTCATGCAGTGGCGACATCGTCATCAAGAACTCTTTGAGTTCGGCTTGGCAGTGTCTCAGTTGTTGCTGGTGGGTGATGAATTTGGGCAATTTGAAGGTGAACTTGAAATC
This sequence comes from Vibrio sp. 10N.222.55.B11, assembly GCF_041473705.1. Lineage (NCBI taxonomy): Bacteria > Pseudomonadati > Pseudomonadota > Gammaproteobacteria > Vibrionales > Vibrionaceae > Vibrio > Vibrio sp. 10N.222.55.B11. The sequence continues at coordinate 77,586 of NZ_JBFRST010000049.1, read as the reverse complement.
ATCGTGACTGGCGGCTTTCCAATTGTGAACGGTAGACATACTTGGCGTAGCGTAAAAGGTGGTGTTGCCCTCAACGGTATGGAAAACTTGGGTGTATTTTTCCAAGCGTTCGGCAGGCTTGGTGCCTTTACCGTAGAACTGACTTTGCCACTCAGAATGAGACCACATAGTTAATCCAAGTCTTAGAGGTAAAGTTTCTGTTGTTATTACACGATTATCCATCTATTACACCGTTATCCATCACGCCATCAGTCATTACAAAAAGTTTTTGGGTTGAAACGAAAATCTACTTTACGAGAGTTTTGCTGATTAAGGTACTTTCGAGATATAATTATCGCAATTTTTTCGGTTTTGATGAATCTTTGCGCACTTGATGGGCTAAAAAGCAGCAAAGCCAGATAAAACACAATAAATTCGAATGTGGAAGGTCGATTTTAAGCGAGTTTCCGCGTATAAATGTTCCTTTGCTCTGTTGTGTGGAATGACCACTGACAGCTTGGAAATTAGTAAATAATTAAGAGATTGGGAAATTCATTATGCGTACCCATTACTGTGGTAACCTGAACAAGTCCCTGGCGGGACAAACTGTAGAATTGTGCGGCTGGGTAAACCGTCGCCGTGATTTAGGCGGTCTTATCTTTATTGATATGCGTGATCGTGAAGGCATCGTTCAGGTTGTTGTCGATCCAGATATGAAAGATATCTTCCCGATCGCTAACCAACTGCGTAATGAATTCTGTATCAAGTTTACTGGTGAAGTACGAGTTCGTCCGGACAGCCAAGTAAATAAAGACATGGCTACTGGTGAAGTAGAACTTTACGCGACGGGTCTAGAGATCATTAACCGTTCAGAAGCGCTTCCACTAGACTTCAACCAAACGAACTCTGAAGAGCAGCGTCTTAAGTACCGTTACATCGATCTTCGTCGTCCAGAAATGAGCGACCGTATTAAGCTTCGTGCACGTGCTTCTAGCTTCGTTCGTCGTTTCCTAGATGAGAACTTATTCCTAGACATCGAAACGCCAGTACTAACGAAAGCGACACCAGAAGGTGCTCGTGACTACCTAGTACCAAGCCGTGTTCACAAAGGTAGCTTCTACGCACTTCCTCAATCTCCTCAGCTTTTCAAGCAACTGCTGATGATGTCTGGTTTTGACCGTTACTACCAAATCGTTAAATGTTTCCGTGATGAAGATTTACGTGCTGACCGTCAGCCTGAATTTACTCAAATCGATATCGAAACATCTTTCATGACTTCTCAAGAAGTACGTAACGTGACTGAGAAGCTTGTTCACGATATGTGGAAAGAACTTCTAGATGTTGAACTAGGTCAATTCCCAGTAATGCCTTTCTCTGAAGCGATTCGTCGTTTCGGTTCTGATAAGCCAGATCTACGTAACCCACTAGAGCTAGTTGACGTTGCTGACTTGGTTAAAGATGTTGAATTCAAGGTATTCTCTGGCCCAGCTAACGACGAAAAAGGTCGCGTAGCAGTTATCCGTGTTCCAGGTGGTGCTAAGCTAACTCGTAAGCAAATCGACGGCTACGCTGAACATGTAAACATCTACGGCGCGAAAGGCCTAGCTTGGATGAAGGTTAACGACCGTGCTGCAGGCATGGAAGGTATTCAATCTCCAGTTGCTAAATTCCTAAGCGAAGACGTAATCAACGGTATTCTAGATCGTACTCAAGCTGAATCTGGCGATATCATTCTGTTCGGCGCAGACAAAGCGGGCATCGTTGCTGAAGCAATGGGCGCACTTCGTCTTAAACTAGGTACGGATCTAGAGCTAACAGACACATCTGCATGGGCTCCACTGTGGGTTGTTGACTTCCCAATGTTCGAAGAAGACGGCGAAGGTAACCTACACGCAATGCACCACCCATTCACATCACCACTAGGTGTGAACGCGGAAGAGCTAAAAGCGAACCCAGCAGCAGCAAATTCTGATGCATACGACATGGTAATCAACGGCTACGAAGTAGGCGGCGGTTCTGTACGTATCCACAACGCAGAAATGCAAACAGCGGTATTTGGTATCCTAGGTATCGAAGCACAAGAGCAACAAGAGAAGTTCGGCTTCCTACTTGAAGCGCTTAAGTACGGCACGCCACCGCACGCTGGTCTAGCATTCGGTCTTGACCGTCTAGCAATGCTGCTTTGTGGTACTGAGAACATCCGTGACGTTATCGCATTTCCGAAAACAACAGCTGCAGCATGTCTACTAACAGACGCGCCAAGCCTAGCGAACCCAGCATCACTGGAAGAGCTAGCAATCGCAGTTAAACTAGCGAAGAAAGAAGACTAATCAAGCGATTAGCCTAACTTTCTACTGAAGCTTTGAGTTTTAGATAGAGCTAAATTTTGTAGTAGAACAATAAAATGCCCGTTAATTTGACGGGCATTTTTTTTTGCGTTCGATATACTAAGCTCATAAAGCATGTATAAATAATCAGTATTTGAAGTTATGTCTATTATCTTAGGGATTGACCCTGGCTCACGCATTACCGGTTACGGTGTTATTCGTCAAAATGGCCGCCACCTATATTACTTAGGGAGTGGTTGCATTCGCACCTCAGAAAAAGAGTTGCCGGGTCGACTCAAGCAGATCTATGCAGGTGTGAGCGAAATTATTACTCAGTTCCAACCGGATGTGTTTGCGATAGAGCAGGTCTTCATGGCTAAGAATGCAGACTCAGCGCTTAAGCTAGGACAAGCGCGTGGCAGTGCGATAGTGGCAGCGGTAAATGCTGATCTCCCCGTTCATGAATATGCGGCTCGTCTAATCAAACAAGCGGTGACAGGCAATGGTGGTGCGGACAAGTCTATGGTTCAGAACATGGTGATGAGCATGCTTAAGTTACCCGCTAAACCACAGGCCGATGCTGCCGATGCTCTAGGCGTAGCGATCACTCACGCCAACACCAATAAAACTTTGATAGCGCTTGCGGGTAAAGCAACAGGTGCAAGAAAAGGGCGTTACCGATAACCATAGGCTATGGCGTTTCTGAAGCCAGAATCATTCGGTTTCTCAAGCTAAGCAAGCTTAAATAAATCATCCTAATAAACACAAAGAACTGGATAAGCATCCAGTTCTTTTATATTCTGTCCCTCAAATTATATTCCATCAAGAGAGTGAATTGTGATCGGACGTCTACGCGGTACATTAATAGAAAAACAGCCACCAGAATTACTAATCGAAGTGAGTGGCGTTGGCTATGAAGTTCAAATGCCAATGAGCTGTTTTTACGAATTACCAAACGTGGGCGAAGAGGCAATCATCTACACGCACTTTGTTGTACGTGAAGATGCGCAGCTACTTTATGGTTTTAACACGGTTAAAGAGCGTGCGCTGTTCCGTGAAGTGATCAAAGCGAACGGTGTGGGCCCTAAGCTAGGCCTTGGCATTCTTTCAGGCATGACGGCTAACCAGTTTGTTCAAAGTGTTGAACGTGAAGACATCTCGACGCTGGTTAAACTTCCGGGTGTGGGTAAGAAAACCGCTGAACGTCTGGTTGTTGAAATGAAAGACCGCCTGAAAGGGTGGGGCGCGGGTGACTTGTTTACTCCAGCGACAGATGCAGCTCCGATTGATTCTATGCCAACCGTTCACGACGCGGAAGAAGAAGCGGTAAGTGCGCTACTTGCATTAGGCTACAAGCCGACTCAAGCTTCCAAGGTGGTTTCTCAAGTGGCTAAAGATGGCATGACCAGTGAACAGTTGATTCGCGAAGCTCTGAAATCGATGGTTTAATACCCAATATACGTGTTCGACAAAATAGACTCATTCACTTTGCCTTTACACAGAGTCAAGAAGCGCAGAGTCAACAAGAGCATAGTTAGGAATAGCAGAATTTATGATTGAAGCCGATCGCCTTATTGCACCGGATAACCCAGTATTCAAAGATGAAGATGTCATTGATCGTGCAATACGCCCTAAAGCACTGGCTGACTATCAAGGTCAGGATCACGTTCGTGGCCAGATGGAGATTTTCATCAAAGCGGCACAACTGCGTAACGAGGCGCTCGACCATCTGTTGATATTTGGCCCTCCAGGCTTGGGTAAAACCACGTTGGCGAACATTGTTGCCAATGAGATGGATGTCAACATTCGTACGACTTCAGGCCCTGTTCTAGAAAAAGCAGGCGACCTAGCGGCGTTACTGACCAATCTCGAAGAAAATGATGTCCTGTTCATTGATGAGATTCACCGTTTAAGCCCTGTGGTTGAAGAGGTGTTGTACCCTGCAATGGAAGACTACCAATTAGATATCATGATTGGTGAAGGCCCAGCGGCACGCTCTATCAAGATTGACCTTCCTCCTTTTACTTTGATTGGCGCAACCACTCGTGCTGGCTCACTGACATCGCCGTTACGTGACCGTTTTGGTATTACTCAGCGTCTTGAGTACTACAAGGTTGAAGATCTACAAAACATCGTTCAGCGCAGTGCAGATTGCCTTGGTCTTTCTATGGAGTCCGAAGGGGCGCTAGAAGTTGCTCGCCGAGCTCGTGGTACGCCACGTATTGCTAACCGTCTACTGCGCCGTGTTCGTGATTATGCGGAAGTAAAAGGCGACGGGCATATTTGTCCGGAGGTTGCTGACAAAGCGCTAAACATGTTGGATGTCGATGCTAAAGGTTTCGACTACATGGATAGAAAGCTTCTGCTGGCGATTATGGAGAAGTTTGGTGGTGGTCCGGTAGGTATCGACAACATGGCTGCCGCGATTGGTGAAGAGAGAGACACTATTGAAGATGTGTTAGAACCTTACTTGATTCAACAAGGTTACCTACAAAGGACGCCAAGAGGTCGAATCGCGACCGACAGAGCGTATTTACACTTTGGAATAGATAAACCCTCCAATCGTTAAATTATTCATTTTTAAAGATCCCAGTTGCATAAGCGCTGGGTTTTTTTGCTTTTTACTGAATAACAACTCTTTGAGCGAGTCGATAAAAAGATCGAAAAGGGAGCTTCAAAAATGGAAACTTTGATTTCAGGTTTGATTTAGATAACAGGAAATGAAATAAGTTGTCATATTTTTTGTTAATACTTTATAGGTAGTTGTAATTCGGATGTTGAGGCGGTGCTGAGCATTTGTCACAGATATCATGCGCTGTTATTAAGACAAGCATAATTGGTGTGATTTTAATCATAATTGTACAAAAATAACTCTAATTTGCTCGAATAAATTTGATACAAATCAACGCAGGGTTCTCCCATAAACCTTTTGAAACATACTGATTTTACCAGTAATATTAGCGCTAGCTATATTAGCTCATGCTTAACAATAATCTAACTATAACGGTACGTTTTTGCTACAAATTTCAACTTGTAATAACAATTACATAAATTGTTTTAACATGGATTTTTGCGGTGAATAATCACACAAGTGTCATTCAGCCGACACAAAGGAGTTACCATGATTGATGTTGTTGATCTGTCGCGATTGCAGTTTGCATTTACAGCGATGTATCACTTCCTATTTGTTCCACTGACTTTAGGTATGGCATTTCTACTTGCCATTATGGAGTCAGTTTATGTAATGACTGGCAAGCAAATTTACAAGGACATGACCAAGTTCTGGGGTAAATTGTTTGGTATTAACTTTGCTCTTGGTGTAGCGACAGGCTTAACCATGGAGTTCCAGTTTGGTACTAACTGGTCTTACTATTCTCACTATGTTGGCGACATTTTTGGTGCTCCGCTAGCTATCGAAGCGCTTGTTGCATTCTTCCTAGAGTCTACTTTTGTTGGCCTATTCTTCTTCGGTTGGGACAGACTGTCAAAGCGTCAGCACTTAGCGGTAACTTGGTTAGTAGCACTTGGCTCTAACTTCTCTGCGCTTTGGATCTTGGTAGCAAACGGCTGGATGCAAAACCCAGTGGGTGCGGAATTTAACTTTGAAACTATGCGTATGGAAATGGTGAGCTTCGCTGAAGTTGTACTAAACCCAGTAGCACAAGTTAAATTCGTACACACAGTAGCGTCTGGTTACACAACGGGTGCAATGTTCATCCTTGGTATCAGCTCATACTACATTCTTAAAGGTCGTGACCTTGCCTTTGCTCGTCGTTCTTTCGCGATTGCAGCGTCTTTCGGTATGGCGGCGATCTTGTCAGTAATCGTACTAGGTGATGAATCTGGTTACGAGCTTGGTGAAGTTCAAAAAGTGAAGCTCGCTGCTGTAGAAGCGGAATGGCACACTGAAGAAGCACCAGCAGCATTTACTGTTTTTGGTATTCCGAACCAAGAGACAATGAATACTGACTACGCAATTAAAATTCCTTACGCAATGGGTATCATCGCAACGCGTTCGCTTGATACTGAGGTAACGGGCCTACGTGACCTACGTGATGACCACGTTGATCGTATCCGTACTGGTATGTACGCGTACGAGCTGCTTGAAAAGCTACGTGCAGGCGATAAGTCTGAAGAAAACATGGCTGCGTTCGACGAAGTGAAAGGTGACCTAGGTTACGGCTTGCTTCTTAAGCGCTACACAGACGACGTTGTTGATGCAACTGAAGACCAAATCCAAATGGCTGCGGATGATTCTATCCCAACAGTTTGGCCTCTATTCTGGTCATTCCGTCTGATGGTTGCTTGTGGCTTCATCATGCTGTTTGTATTCGGTGCTGCGTTTGTTCAAACGTGTCGTCAGAAAATCGAACAGAAACCATGGGTACTTAAAGCTGCGCTATTCTCAATCCCACTTCCTTGGATTGCGATTGAAGCAGGTTGGTTCGTTGCTGAGTTTGGTCGTCAACCATGGGCGGTTGGTGAAATCCTACCGGTTAACGTTGCTGCATCAGCACTGACTATTGAACAGCTTTGGACTTCTCTATTCGCTATCCTGGCACTTTACACAGTGTTCTTGATTGCTGAAGTTTACCTAATGCTGAAATTCGCACGTAAAGGTCCAAGTAGCTTGAAGACAGGCCGTTACCACTTCGAACAAAACGATAACTCTGTTGAAGACAAAGTTAGCCGTTCAGTTGAAGTATAAGTGAGGGAATATTATGTTTGATTACGAAAGCTTACGACTTATTTGGTGGGTATTGATCGGTGTTCTACTGGTTGGTTTCGCCGTAACTGATGGCTTTGATATGGGTGTTGCCGCTCTGTCACCTGTTATCGGTAAGAGCGACACTGAACGTCGTATTATGCTAAACACGATTGCCCCTCACTGGGATGGTAACCAAGTTTGGCTTATCACTGCGGGTGGTGCATTGTTTGCTGCATGGCCACTGGTTTACGCGACGTCTTTCTCTGGTTTTTACTTCGCAATGTACGTAACGCTAGCTGCACTTTGGTTACGTCCACTTGCTCTTGACTACCGTTCAAAGATCGAAGATCCAAAATGGCGCAAAACTTGGGACTACGCACTTTGCTTTAGTGGCGCAGTACCACCAATCATTTTCGGTGTGGCATTTGGTAACCTACTACAAGGTGTTCCATTTGAACTGAACGAATTTATGATGTCTAAGTACCATGGTACGTTCTTCGCTCTGCTTAACCCATTTGCATTGCTTTGTGGTGTGTTGGCTCTGATGTTGTTCGTGATGCAAGGTGCAACATGGCTTCAAATGAAGACAACAGAAGCGCTGCACGCTCGTGCTCGTAACGTTGCTCAGATCACTGGCCTAATTGCTATTGCTCTATTCGTTATTGGTGGTTTCTGGGTTCAATCTATCGAAGGCTATGTAATTACGAGCACTATCGATACGTTTGCTGACTCAAACCCACTAAACAAAGAAGTATCACTTCAAGTGGGTGCTTGGATGACAAACTTCGAAACTTATCCAGCAATGTGGGCTGCGCCGATCCTTGGTGTAGCAATGCCACTGCTTGCTGTGATTGCATCTCGCTTTGAGCGTGGTGGTTTCGCATTCTTGTTCTCAAGCCTATCGAACGCTGGTGTTATTCTAACGGCTGGTTTTGCAATGTTCCCATTCGTAATGCCATCAAGCCTGAACCCTAACCAAAGCTTGACTATGTGGGATTCAACAGCGAGTGAGCTAACGCTTGGTCTTATGACTGTCGTTGCGGCGGTAATGGTTCCTGTGATTCTTGGCTACACAACTTGGACATACTACAAAATGTTCGGTCGTCTAGATAAGAAACACATCGAAGATAACGACGTTTCAGCTTACTAAGCTAGAAGTTAAATAACTTAGGAGAAATTTTATGTGGTATTTCGCATGGATTTTGGGTGTACTTCTAGCATGTGCATTCGGCATCATCAATGCTCTATGGCTAGAGCATTCAGAAATGATGGACAAAGACAGTGAGTAATCTCGCAGAGCAAATCGCTAAGCTGCATCAACCAATGGATAAGACTCTGCTTAGAGCCTTAGCCCTAGTATTGGGTTTCATGCATGTGGGTTTAGTGATGTGGGATCCTGAAGCGTATGCGACAAGCATCGGTGGCTTTAACGCGATCATCGGACCAATGTTTATTTGGGCAGTATGCTCAAGCATGGTTTACGGTATCGGATTTAAGCCAAGAGCTTGGATGTGGCAGCTACTGTTTAGCCCATATGTTTCACTCACAATTTTGCTCTACCTAACGGTGCTGCGCCTTCTATAAAAGGCAAAGGATTTAGGTTCATAACAACGTGAGCCTTTATACTTGTTGGGTTTTTAGCCAAAAAGAGGTCATCTTATACAGATGGCCTTTTTTTTCGTCTCTCAAATCAAAAAATTCACAGCGATATACTATTAATGATAAGGAGTTAGGTTATAGTGAGATCTTTATCGTTTTGGATTGTGGTAGCAAATTGCAGGGATTATCTAAGCTATTTACGTGGCCAGTGACTGTGTATTACGAAGACACCGATGCGGGTGGCGTTGTATACCATTCAAACTATCTTAAGTTTTTCGAACGCGCTCGAACTGAGATGTTGCGCTCAATTGGCGTTTCTCAGCAAGTATTGTTAGAACAAAACATCGGTTTTGTAGTCCGACATATGGACATTGATTTTATTCAAGGCGCGCGTCTTGATGATTCTTTACAAGTCATTACAAATATTTACGAGTTGAAGCGAGCTACCTTGGTCTTCTGTCAAGAGATCGTAAATCCTGATGGCAAGGCATTGTGTAAAGCAATGGTTAAGGTAGCATGTATCGATAATCAAAAAATGAAACCCAAAGCAATGCCAACATTTATTCTCACGGAGCTAACGAATAGTGACTGCTGAAATCTCAATCTTAGGCCTAATTTTAGAAGCTAGTTTACTAGTTAAGATGGTCATGCTGACTCTTATGGGCATGTCTGTTGTTTCTTGGGCGATGATCATAAAAAGAAGTAAAGTGTTATCTCAAGCTTCTAAACAAACAGAAGTGTTTGAAGACAAATTTTGGTCAGGCGTTGATCTTGCAAAACTGTACCAAGAGAGCAACAAACGCAAAGACGAGCTTTCTGGTACTGAAGAAATTTTCTACGCAGGCTTTACTGAGTTCGCTCGCCTTCGTAAATCGAATGCAACATCACCTGACTTCATTATGGAAGGCACTGGCCGTGCGATGCGCGTTGCCGTTGCTCGTGAGGTTGATGAACTAGAAACTAACTTACCTTTCTTGGCGACCGTTGGCTCTATCAGCCCATACATCGGCCTATTTGGTACGGTTTGGGGCATCATGCACTCATTCATCGCATTAGGTGAAGTGAAGCAAGCGACGCTCGCAATGGTTGCTCCTGGTATTGCAGAAGCACTGATCGCAACAGCAATGGGTCTATTTGCAGCAATTCCTGCTGTTATGGCGTACAACCGCTTCAGCAGCCGAGTAGGCAAGCTAGAACACAACTACGCGACTTTCTCTGAAGAGTTTCACAGTATTCTTCACCGTCAAGCGATGGCTGGCAGGGAATAATAGATGGCTGGATACCAACCTAAAAAACGCAAAATGACAGCAGAGATTAACGTTGTACCTTACATCGACGTTATGCTGGTTTTGCTGATCATTTTTATGGTGACTTCGCCGTTTGTTACTCAAGGCGTTGACGTTGAATTGCCTCAGGCTTCAACGGCTAAATCGGCACAAGACCTACTGGGTGACGACAATGCAAGTTTCATCATCGTTGAAGTGAACAAAGACGGTGAACTTGGCTTGAGCGTTAATGACGAAGAAGTACAGCGTGGCTTATCAATGGAAGATATTATCGTCCGTGTGAAAGCCGAGTTGTCTCTGAAGCCAAACTCTCCAGTGGCGGTTGGTGGTGATGCCGCAACGCCATACGCTGAAGTGGTTTTATTACTTGATGAATTAAGCCGTGCAGGTGTGCCAAAGGTTGGCCTTTTAACGGATATAAGGGAATAGCTCCGTAGCATTCATGAAAGCGAATAATAAAAAATCCAATAATTTCAGATCACCGCTTCTTATTTCTCTTGGGCTGCACGTCATTTTATTCGTTGCGCTCATTTGGGGGGCGGATTTCACGATGTCAGAGCCAAAGCCTACAGGGCAGATGGTTCAAGCAGTGGTGATTGATCCTCAGTTGGTTCGCCAGCAAGCTCAACAGATTCGTCAAGAAAGAGAAGCGGCAAGCAAGAAAGAGCAAGAGCGTCTTGACAAACTAAGACGTGAAAGCGAACGACTTGAAAAGAATCGTAAAGCTGAAGAAGAAAATATTCGCAAGCTAAAAGAACAGCAAGCGAAAGAAGCTAAAGCAACTCGTGAAGCTGAAAAGCGTCGAGTTGAGAAAGAGAAACAACGCAAAGCTGAAGAAGCGCGTTTACAGCAAGAGCAAAAGAAAGCCGCTAAAGCCGAAGCTGACCGTAAGCTAAAAGAAGCTGCGTTAGTGAAAGCCGAGAACGAGCGTAAAGCCAAAGAAGCGGCAATCGCAAAAGCTGAACAAGAACGCGTGGCAAAAGAAAAAGCAGCGAAAGAGGCAGCAGACAAAGCTCGTAAAGAGAAAGAAGCCGCTGAACTCGCGGAAAAGCAACGCATAGCGAAAGAGAAAGAAGCGGCAGCCGCAGCAGAGAAAGCCCGTAAGGCAAAAGAAGCTGCAGCAAAAGCAGAAAAAGAGCGTAAACAACAAGAAGCCGCATTGAACGATATCTTTGCTGGGCTTGAAACGGAAGCGACTCAAAACTCTTCAGCAAGACAACAATTTATCACTGATGAAGCGCAACGTTACGGGGCTATCTATACCCAACTGATTCAACAGAACCTGTTGTTAGAAGACAGCTATCGAGGACGCTCATGTCGAGTGAACCTTAAGCTGATTCCAACGGGCTCTAACGCGATATTGGGTAGTTTGAGTATCTTAGATGGCGATAGCCGTTTATGTGCAGCAACCAAGCGTGCGGTGGCACAAGTACAATCTTACCCGTTGCCTAAAGACCCAGACATTGTGAACTCACTGAAAGACATTAACTTAACTGTATCACCAGAGTAAAAGGACGAACTTGTGTTAAAGAAACTATTACTGAGTTTTGTTTTCTTAATAGCTACAAGCAGCCAGTTTGCACATGCAGCGCTGGAGCTGGTTATTACAGACGGTATTAACTCTGCAAGGCCTATCGCTATTGTACCTTTCCGTTGGGAAGGCTCAGAGCCATTGCCACACGATGTATCAGCGGTTATCGCTTCTGACTTACAGCGCAGTGGTAAATTCAGCCCAGTTGCGACAAGCAAAATGCCTCAAACGCCTTACAGCGAAACTGAGGTTAACTTTGATGCTTGGACTAACCTAGGTGTTGACTCATTGCTTACCGGTAGTATCACTAAAAATGCCGAAGGGCAGTATGTGGTGAATTACCAATTGATCGACATTGTTCGTGGTCAACTGACCAAAGGACAAAGTCGTGCGCTGAGTGATGAAGGCCAATTAGTGCTTTCTAAAGATCACGTTCTATTCAATAAGAAGGCTACGGTTCCTGGTAATCGCTTGAGAGAGTACGCACACCGTATCTCAGACCTAGTGTATGAAGAGCTAACTGGTGAGAAAGGCGCGTTCTTAACTCGTATCTCTTACGTGGTAGTGAACGATAAAGACAAGTACCCGTATCAACTTCGTGTTGCTGACTACGATGGCTTTAACGAGCGTTTAGTACTTCGTTCTAAGCAGCCTCTCATGTCTCCAGCATGGTCACCAGACGGCAAAAAGCTAGCTTATGTGAGCTTCCAGAATGGCCAAGCTGAAATATTCATCATGAATATTTACACGGGTGAACGTGAGAAAGTGACGTCATACCCTCGTCACAATGGTGCGCCAAGATTCTCGCCAGATGGTAAAACATTGGCATTGGTATTGTCGAAAACGGGCAGCCTTCAGGTGTACACACTTGACCTTGCTAGCCGTAAGCTGACTCAAATTACCCGCGGCCGTTCGAATAATACTGAACCATTCTGGCACCCAGATGGCAAGTCTCTTATTTTCACATCGGATCGTGGTGGTAAACCACAGATTTATAATGTAAATTTGTCCAATAATTCGACTTCTCGTATTACTTGGCAAGGTAGCCAAAACTTAGGTGGCCAGATCACTCCTGATGGTCGATTCATGATCATGGTGAATCGCAGCAACTCAGGTTTTAACTTGGCTAAGCAAGATTTGGAAACCGGTGCGGTTCAGGTACTAACAAAAACATTGTTAGATGAGTCTCCAAGTATTGCACCGAATGGAGGTATGGTTATCTATAGCTCTATTTACAACAAAACAAATGTACTATCGATGGTTTCTATCGATGGACGTTTTAAAGCTAGATTACCGGCAACTAACGGACGCGTAAGAGCGCCTGCATGGTCACCGTTCCTCTAGGGAAAATTACATATTCTTTTAGCTATTGATAGTGTTAACTATTGTGGCATTTAACTATCTATAGCACTCTTAGTCGCTGTAGAAACTAAGTTTGATAACGTAAGGAAAAAAAGATGCAACTTAACAAAGTTCTTAAAGGCTTGATGATTGCACTACCAGTGATGGCAGTAACGGCATGTAGCTCAACTGATGAAGCAACATCTGCAACATCTGGTACTGAAAGCAACCAGACAACTTCAGGTTCAGAAGGCAATGTAGACACAACTGTTGTAACGCCAATTGACGCTAACGGTCAACTGTCTGAGCAAGAGCTTAAAGAGCAAGCGCTACGTGAAACTCAAACAATCTACTTCGCATTCGATAACTCTACTATCGCTGGCGATTACGAAGAAATGCTAGCAGCTCACGCAGCATACCTAGTTAAGAACGTTGACATGAACGTTACTATCGAAGGTCACGCTGATGAGCGCGGTACTCCTGAGTACAACATCGCACTTGGCGAGCGTCGTGCACAAGCTGTAGCGAAATACCTACAAGCTCTAGGTGTTCAAGCTGACCAAATCTCTATCGTAAGCTACGGTGAAGAGAAGCCACTTCTTCTAGGTCAATCTGAAGATGTGTACGCTAAAAACCGTCGCGCAGTACTAGTTTACTAATTTTAGTAGACTATATAATTGAGGAATTGCCTCATGTTCAGTAACACAAAGCGAGTCATTTTGCTTTCGTTACTGGCAAGTGCAGCGAACACCGCGTTCGCTGCACCAGCTCCAGTATCCGATCTCAATAGTACCGCAACCAATTCATCATCTTCCTCTCGATCAGCATCTAACGAATCAGATATTGAGCGTTTAGAGCGCCTGCTTCAAAATCGCAATCTCGTTCAGCTTCAAATGCAACAGCAAATCGACGACATGGCACTGGAGATCAGTGAACTTCGTGGTGATCTGGAACGAAACAGCTACGATATGAAGCAAATGCTAGAGCGTCAGCGTGAACTGTTCATTGAACTGGATCGCGTAAGAGGCGAGGTGAAAGCAGCAGGAACAGCAACGGTAGCAGTGGCGGCGAGCGAAGGCTCTAAAGACGCTTCTGGTACGTTCAGTACTGATGTGGATGAGCAAACTGCTTATCAAAATGCTGTAGATATGATTCTAAAGCAACGAGACTACACGGGTGCTATCGCTGCATTCCAAAAGTTTCAAAAAGACTTCCCAGATTCTACCTTCACACCTAACTCACATTACTGGTTAGGTCAGCTTTATTTCGCTAAGAAGCAAGATAAAGAAGCCGTGAAGAGCTTCGCTGCTGTTGTGTCGTACAAAGACTCAAACAAGCGAGCAGATGCACTGGTTAAGCTTGGTGACATAGCAGCGCGCAACAACAACGCGACGCAAGCTAAGAAATATTACCAACAAGTCGTAACCGAGCACCCAAACAGTGCTTCGGCTAAAGTGGCCAAAACCCACTTATAACCAAAATAGGGGTGCTTAGGCGCCTCTTTTTTATACCTGTTCACTTCCGTTTAGTGTTTACTTCTCTTGCTAGTGATGACAACACATCGCCTTGTTTATGCGTTTTAAGCATTAGCTAGTCACCGCTTGCAACCAATCCTTTTTGATCCCAATCGCTGTCCTGTGTAGAATACTCGGATTCTCGGAAGAAGTTGCGTAGAGCAAGAGCAATGAGTCATATACTAGATAAAATCGATACAGTTTACCCGTTTCCGCCTAAGCCAGTTCCATTGAGCGACGCTCAGAAACAGGCCCACATCGCAAACATCAAAAAACTACTTCAAGAAAAAGATGCAGTTCTAATTGCACACTACTACACCGATCCTGAAATTCAGGCTCTGGCAGAAGAAACTGGTGGTTTCGTTGGCGATTCATTAGAGATGGCTAAGTTCGGTAACCGTCACTCAGCAAGCACTTTGATCATCGCTGGTGTTCGTTTCATGGGTGAGTCTGCAAAGATTCTTACTCCTGAAAAACGCATTTTAATGCCAACACTTGAAGCTGAATGTTCGCTTGATCTTGGCTGCCCAGCTGACAAATTTACAGAATTTTGTGATGCTCACCCTGACCACACTGTGGTTGTATACGCGAACACCTCTGCAGCTGTTAAAGCTCGTGCAGACTGGGTAGTTACGTCGAGCATCGCTTTAGAAATCGTTGAAAGCCTAGACGCTGAAGGCAAACCCATTATTTGGGGGCCAGACCGTCACCTAGGTTCTTACATCGCAAATCAAACTGGCGCTGACATGTTGCTTTGGCAAGGTGAGTGTATCGTTCATGATGAGTTCTCAGCTGATGCTTTGAAGAAAATGAAATCGGTATACCCAGAAGCGGCTATCTTGGTTCACCCAGAATCACCAGCAAGCGTGGTTGAACTGGCTGATGCTGTAGGCTCAACAAGCCAACTGATCAAGAAAGCAAAAGAGCTGCCTCATCCACAGATGATTGTTGCGACAGACAAAGGCATCTTCTTCAAGATGCAGCAATTGGTTCCTGAAAAAGAGCTGATTGAAGCGCCGACAGCGGGTGCTGGTGCAACGTGTCGTAGCTGCGCACACTGTCCTTGGATGGCAATGAACGGCCTTGAAGCGATTGAAAATGCGCTTGAGAACGGTGGTGAGCAACACGAGATCTTCGTTTCTGACGAACTGCGTGTGAAGTCTCTTATCCCACTGAACCGCATGCTAGATTTTGCAGAGCAGTTAAATGTGCAGGTAAAAGGTAACGCGTAAGTCGTTCTTTTATCTAACCAATAAAAAAACCAGCCAATAGTGCTGGTTTTTTTGTATCTGCGTATAGGCCGCCAATATCAATCTTGTGGTCATGTATCTTTTTCTGATGATACATCTTGTTGATATCGCGTATTTTTTCTAGCATGTAAGTAAGAGGAAAAGATTAGAGGCTCGAATGATAATCTGGTTACAACTCAAACGCTGGATCAAAGCAAACATCTTTGTTTTGAATGGCAAAAACTTACTGTTCACTTTTCTTGGCTACATCGCTTTATCGTGGTCGATGCTGTATTTGGCGGGTGAAACAGATTTAACCAGTTCGGTTACCGTATTCGCTTACTACTTGGTGGTGACGGCTTCTACGGTTGGTTATGGTGATTTATCACCGACCACGGTAGCGGGGCAGTGGATCGTTATTCTATTTGTGATTCCAGGCGGGTTGAGCCTTTTTGCCGCGTTGCTCGGTAAAGTGGCGACAGAAGGTGTTGAATATTGGCGAGCGGGCTTGCTAGGAAAAAGGAGAGTTAGAGTGGACAACCACATTTTGATGTTGGGGTGGAATGAGCAAAGAACCATTCATCTCATCCGCATGCTACAACACGAAGAAACCGGTAAACGACCAATCGTGCTATGTACGCGTTCAGATATCGAGAACCCGTTACCCGGTGAAATCAATTTCGTCAAAGTAAACAGCTACACCGATGGCAAAGAGATGGAGAAAACGGGCATTGAGTCTGCAAGTTGCATCCTGATTGATAACCCAGAAGACGACATTACGTTATCTGCGGCGCTTTACTGTGCCAACCGAAACCCTAAAGCGCACCTTCTTGTTTACTTTAAAGATGAAGCGCTGAGCGATTTGTTACACAAGCATTGCCCTAACTCAGAATGTATTCCAGCGGTGGGTGCTGAGATGCTAGCAAAGGCTGCGGTAGACCCAGGTTCCAGTGCGCTTCACCAAGAATTATTGAGCTCAACAAGAGGCATGACACAGTATTCAACGTATTTCCCTGAAGACGCTGAGTCTGTCACCGTCGCGCCTATTTTCTCAGTGTTTAAAGAGAAGTATCAAGCAACTCTGATCGCCATTGATACGGGGAGCGGTATTGAACTCAACCCAGAGTTAGATCAAGTGGTCAGCAGTGGCACTAAGCTGTTTTATATTGCTGATGAGCGAATTGATGACTTCGATTGGAAAGGCTTCTAAAGCGACTATTTTATTTCGTCTGAAAACTAAAAAAGGCCTCATAATGAGGCCTTTTGGCTTGTATAAAGCTAACTGTTATTGAGCTTCAGCCAGTGCAATGCCACGCTGCGTTAGTCCGCAAAGCATCACAGGAACAGCGTTAAAGATCTCTTCGAACTGCTCTAGGCCTTCGATGCCTTGCTCTGCAAGCGTAGCAATTGACGTTTCTGGATCGTAAAGCATGCTCAGTGACAGCAGGACACCGCCAACGAGTGCGTTATCTTCGCTCTCTTCAGGCATTAGTGTTTCCCAATCGTCGCGAGCAATCTGCCAGCCTTGAAGCAAGCCTTCACAAAAATCACGAGCGGCAGTGTTCACCACTTCTTCGTCGTCTAATTGACAAGCTTCAGGCCAAACCCAAGTCCCTTCAATCAGTTCTGGGCGGGTTTTATTCCAAAGCTCGATGATAACTTCAATGTAGCTTTCTAGCTGTTCACCATCCGTAAAAGGTGCGACTTCTTCGCCACCCCATAAGAACGGTAGCCACTCATGCGGGGTTAACACATTCGGTGCCGCTGCCATTGCAGTGACAAAGCCCATTGTTTTGTGTTCTGTGATTAGCTTTCCTTCCAACTCTGGAAGCGCAAGAATATCTTGTAAAGTCAAAGTGAGGTACCGTAAAAGGGAACATATTTGCGCTTATAGTACCAATGAACTTGTGCCAATCAAGCTTCAATCTAAAAAGGCTTGATGTCATGGATGATAAACACTAGGTTTAACAGAAAAGAAAACAATAAAAGAATTATGCAGATACGGTCGTCTTTAAAGAAAAAAAGCATGGTAGCGCTTGGATTATACCTTGCGATGTTTATTGCCATTGTCGGTAGTGTGACGTATTACGTCGTAGAATCCCCTGTGCGCGCCAAATTACAACAAAACCTCGACTTGCGTACGCAACTGTTATCCGCATTGATTACAGAGCCACTCAGTAGTTCTCGAGGCTTCGTAGACAGTCTCGTTGGGTTTGCTCAAGCGCATCGTAACGGTGATGATGTTATTCCGCTATTTAAGTCCATGTTGGCGGCGAGCGACGATACAATTGTCAGTGCCGGTATTTGGCCTGAACCTTATGCGCTCGATTCTAAAAAGCTTCTCAACAGTTACTTTTTTAATAAAGCCGACGATGGAAGAATCGATCAGATATATTCTTACAACAACCCCAAAAATGCCCCTTATCAAGAAGAGTATTGGTACACCTCTGTCGTCAACCAAAAACAAGGCACGATCTCTTGGAGCGATGTGTATATCGATCCATACACACACGTTCGAATGATTACGGCGTCTTCCCCTTATTATTACGACGGTACTTTTGCCGGTGTTGCCACGGTGGATCTCTCGCTCGAAGAGCTGCTTGGTTTTATCAAGAACCACGCCGAAGAATACAACCTTGGCATTACGCTCAGAGATAAGCTTAACCAAGTGTTGGTTTCGCATAACTTTAATCTCGTTGAAGGCATTTACATCAGTAGCAATCAATTTGGTGATTTCGGCTGGCAAGTGGATGTGGTGAACTCCAAATCACGAGTAGAAGACGAAGTGTTTCGTCAGGTGATGAGCATTGAAGGCGGTATTGTTCCGCTATTGCTACTTTGTGTCATGGCGGGGTATTACTTATTGAACCGTTATTTGATTAGTCCAATCACAAGGATTGCAGCACAGGTTGATAGTTCGAAAGCCGGCGAAATCATTGATGTGGATTACTCGAGTGATGACGAAATCGGCCATTTGATTAAAACCTTCAACGAAAAGACCATTTATCTCGAAGCGGAAAAGGTTAAAGCTCAGGCATCCACCAATGCAAAAACCGCTTTCCTTGCGACCTTGTCACATGAAATTCGCACTCCGATGAATGGGGTATTGGGTACCGCTCAAATCCTATTAAAAACGCCTCTAAATTCTGAACAAGAGAAGCATCTTAAGAGCTTGTATGAGTCCGGCGATCATATGATGACTCTACTCAACGAGATCTTAGACTTCTCGAAGATCGAGCAGGGCAGGTTGGATCTTGATGAAACGCGTTTCCCGCTTGATTCGATCATCGGCAGTATTAACAGTGTTTACTACACATTGTCTTCCGAGAAAGGGCTTCAATTCAAAGTGTACTCTGAGGTGACTTCGGGTCGTTGGTACTTCTCAGATAAAGCTCGCCTTCGCCAAATTTTGTTTAATCTATTGAACAACGCGGTGAAGTTCACCTCCAGAGGCTTTGTTGAGGTGTACCTGAAAGAAGTTGTAGAGGGGAGTGACAC
This sequence comes from Vibrio sp. 10N.222.55.B11, assembly GCF_041473705.1. Classification (NCBI taxonomy): domain Bacteria; kingdom Pseudomonadati; phylum Pseudomonadota; class Gammaproteobacteria; order Vibrionales; family Vibrionaceae; genus Vibrio; species Vibrio sp. 10N.222.55.B11. Next base: position 58,574 of record NZ_JBFRST010000049.1, on the reverse strand, counting down.
CTATCTGAGCATTCGAGTTCGTGATACCGGAATTGGTATTTCTAAAGAAGCTCAGAAGCGTATTTTTAAACCGTTTGAACAAGCGGAGTCTTCGACCACAAGGCGTTTTGGCGGTACTGGCCTTGGCCTCGCGATTGTGAAGAAAATTGCCCAGTTGATGGATGGCAGTATTACCGTCACCAGTGAAGAAGGGATAGGCACGAGTTTTGATGTTCGCTTGAAGATTCAGCCATGTCAGCCAGGAGAAATCGAGAGTTTGCCACATAAGAAGTTGGACTACTCTGGCTTAAAGGTACTGATCGTCGAGGACAACCGAACTAACACGGTGATCATTGAAGCCTTCATGAGCAGTAAAGGCTTTACCTGTAAGAGCGTCGAAAACGGTGAACTTGCGATACAAGCCGTGGTTGCTGAGCGCTTTGATTTGGTGCTCATGGATAACCATATGCCTGTGATGGATGGCGTTGAATCAACCACTGCTATTCGTGCTTTGATAGGCGATGTGTCATCGGTATTGGTGTTTGGTTGTACGGCTGATGTCTTTAAAGAGACTCGTGAGCGTATGTTGGGGGCAGGTGTGGATTATATTATTGCTAAGCCGATTGACGAGCGTGAACTGGATGATGCCTTGTTCCGCTATTCAAATAAGCTTTATCAATACCATGAAGTAAAAGCGGATGAGCTCGAAAGCCAAGACGTAAAACCACACGATTCGAAAAGTAAAAGCGAGTCACTGCCTAAACCTGATCTTCGCAACAAAGATAACACTGAAGAGCTGTTAGTGACGTTGTATGTGGCGCTAGAAGACAACAACCTAGAACTGATTCAATTTGCACTAGAGAGCCTACGTGTCCACGTTGAAGCTATGAACAACGCGGAACTTACTGAACAAGTCGATAAAGCGTTAGAGCAGGTTGCTTTAGGATCACCACCTACACAAGATGTCATTAATATCATTACTGTAAATCTACCTATGGCTTAAATGTTGTTTAATTACGGTAAGTAAATGACGAACTGTCCAATATTTGACCTTGGTTGGATTTTTTGGTGAAAGTGACTGCTTTTAAAGTGGTTTTTGGTTGTTAATTTACAACTTGATTTTTAGTTTGGAGTGTATGACTACTAATCTTGTGATTTAATAGCGACATTATCTGGTGAGGTGCAAATGTGCCTTGTTTATATGTTACTAAATCACTAATTAAGCAGTGATATATTTTAGGTTTGTCGTCAATGAAGTCTCGTGGTCCATTTTGTATTCGAAACGCAGCTGCGGATACATTTGCTATGGTCGTTTTCTGTTTTATTTCTGGCATGATCGTAGAAGTGTTTATTTCTGGTATGACGTTTGAGCAATCTCTTGCTTCTCGAACGTTATCTATTCCTGTAAACATTGCTATCGCTTGGCCTTATGGCGTTTTTCGTGATTGGTTCTTACGCAATGGTGCAAAACTTTCAGAAAGCTCATTGATGAAAAACTTGTCTGATTTGATGGCATACGTGTTATTCCAGTCTCCAGTGTATGCGGGTATTTTGTTGGCAGTGGGTGCTTCAGGCGACCAGATCGTTACGGCTGTCACCAGTAATGCAGTTATCTCGTGCGGTATGGGCGTACTTTACGGCTACTTCCTCGATATGTGTCGTAAATGGTTTCGAGTTCCTGGCTACTATCAACAAGCTTAAGAAAAGCAACAAGCGTAAGTGCAGCGAAAGAATGAAATTTGGTTTGTTTTTGATCTAATGAGTTAATTTGTAATCGAACAAACCGAAAAAGGCACTTTTTTTGAGAATGCCCCTTGACCAAAGCAAGCAGAATCAATAAAGTAGCGCCTCGTTGAGTGACATGCTCAACACACAATTTGTGGAAGGATGGCTGAGTGGCTTAAGGCGCTCGCCTGGAAAGCGAGTATACGTTTATAGCGTATCTGGGGTTCAAATCCCCATCCTTCCACCACTATTCAAAACCCTAGCAGAAATGCTAGGGTTTTCTCGTTTTAGAGCCTCTATATCCCACCTCATCTGTATACCTCCCTAATATCCGTTCCTTTAATCATTGCTTTATAGTTATAATCTCTATTAATACCGTCGCAGAATTAACCATATTAGGTGTTTTTATCATAGATAATCGCTTGATTTTTTGGCGTGAACCTAGATTATTAATAGTACGCAATATTATGAATAATCTAACTATTAGGAATCCATAACCTCATGACAGAAACCCTAGTTTCTCCAATGCTCTCTTTTACGATCGCGATTTCATTACTGTTTATCGGTAAAGGTTTGATCGAGCGATCTGAAGTATTAAGAAAGTATTCACTGCCAGAGCCTGTGATTGGTGGCTTTGTCTGCGCAGCGACCGTAGCGGCGCTTTACTATATTTTTGAAATCCAAATCACTTTTAGCCTAGATGTCAGAGACTTTTTGCTTCTCTACTTTTTTGCTGGCATCGGGCTCCAAGCGGATATTAAAACACTGATTAAAGGCGGGCGACCGTTGTTCATCCTACTGTGTCTTGCTGCCATTTTTATCGTGTTGCAAAACGTAGTCGGAATGGCAGTCGCTTCTGGCTTTGGAATGGATGCGAAAGCAGGCTTACTATCTGGGTCTGTTAGCTTGATAGGCGGCGTAGGCACAACGTTAGCTTGGGCGCCAATGTTTGTGGAAGAGTTTGGTATTGCTAACGCGCTCGAACTTGGTGTCGCTTCAAACACGGTTGGTTTAATTGCAGCGTGTGTGATTGGTGGTCCGATTGCGAACTACCTGCTCAATAAACACAAAGTAAGCCCTTCTAATGAAGAAGAGGTTACGGTTGGTGCATTCCAAGAGAGTGAAACAAAAACAGAGCTTAGCCACTACGGCGTTCTGTGGGCGTGGTTGATTCTTAACTTAACACTAATGCTGGGTTACAGCTTGAGTGAAGTTATCGACTCGATGGGCCTAAAACTGCCGTTATTCGTTAGCTGTTTGATCGCAGGTATCCTAATCGGAAACGTTGGTCGCGCACTGTTTAAGAAACGTCGTACACAAGAGAAAATCGCTCAAGGCCGCAAAGGCTTAGCGATGATCTCTGATATTTGTTTAGGCATGTTCTTGACCATGGCATTGATGGGGTTGCGTATCTGGGATCTCGATGGACTGTTTGGCTATATCTCTGTTGTCATGAGTATCCAGATCTTGCTTTCCCTGTTGTTTACTGTGTTTGTCGTTTATTACTTGATGGGAAGAAACTACGATTCTGTGGTGATATGTTCAGGCTTCGGTGGTATCACTCTAGGCTCGACCGCAACAGCAATTGTGAACATGACCGCAGTAACTCATCGATATGGCGCAAGCCCACAAGCATTCATTGTGGTGCCATTAGTATGTGGTTTCTTTGTTGATTTGATCAACGCATTGGTGATCAGTTTCTTTGTTGGTCTGTAGTGAAGTGACCGGTTATTGACTGCTTGAGGTTTACATCGGGATAATGACCACAAAGGCGATGACGAAAGTTGTCGCCTTTGTTTTATCGACAGCAAGCTAAAACACGTATATCAGCCTTTGATGTGATGTCTTGAAGTGACTCGGTGCACAAGTTAGTAAGAGCAATTACGATCTTGATAAATTGGGATATATGTTCGCAGCAAATTTGTGAGACGCTTGATTAAGTGTCAGTTGAATTACAAGGAAGTTGAATGCACCACTTTAATATCCGTGCTCTCGAGTACTTAAACGCGTTATCAAAATACAGGTCGTTACGTAAGGCATCTAAGATGATGAACGTTGACCCTGCCGCGATGAGTCGAATGCTGACACAGTTAGAAGCGCAAGCGGAAATGAAAGTATGGGAGCGCAACAACCGCCAATCTCTGCTGACTGAGGCGGGGAACGAACTGTTGAACTACTATCGCTCCATTGTTCGTGGAGAGGCGGCAGTGCTTGCTCGACTAACCAAGCTTAAAAACCTCAAGGGCGGTAATGTTAGCATCGCGATTGGAGAAGGATTTATTACTAACTTGGTCTCTAAACCGATGCAAACCTTCATGGCTCGATACCCTGATATCAATTTATCGATTGAAATTGCAGGTGCATTGGATGCCGTGAAAATGTTAGAAGATCAACAGATAGATTTCGCGATCACCTATGCGTCTGCACCTCATCCTAAACTGCATTCACACGTCGAGCGTAGTCATCCGCTCGAATTGATTGCTCCGAAGGGGCACTTCCTTACGATGAAAGATGCACCAGTGGTAATGCAAGATATTCAAGACGCTTCTCTCGCCTTGATCGATAACTCGACCGGTATGGGGAGGCTGGTAAAGCAGGCTGAACAAATTTCCCATCTTACCTTGCAGCCAAAACTTCAAACTAACTCAGTCACGGCACTGACTAACTTCGTTTCAGCAGGGTTGGGCGTCACCTTTATGCCTAAGCTCACTGTGATCGATGAAATAAAGTCAGGGCAGATTGAAGTGGTTGCGACCGAGTTGGAGATGCTATCGAAGGCGACGGTTAAGGTTCAATCTTTGAAAGGCCGTGCACTTACGCTACAAGCCGAAACCTTGTTGGATTTCTTACTCGAGAACGCCACTTTCTTAAGCCATGACGCTTACAATATCTAGGCTTAGTTGATTTACTTAGCGACTCCTACCTAAGCTTTCAAATACCGCCAATATCACACTTTCAAACTGCCGAATTCGTTTTTAAGTCGAATTGAGTTTTTGTCAACGCTCTCTCTATTGTTAAGTCAACACGTGCGGAATAAGTTACAAACCATTAACGAAACGAGTTTTACACTGACAGTTGTGTTCGGCTGGTTTTGGCTTTGTCGGGCATTAGGGGAAGAGAATGGAAGTAATTGTAATTGGCAGCGGTGTGATTGGCTTGACCAGTGCTTGGTATCTGGCGAAAGAGGGTCACTCGGTGACGGTTATCGATCGTCAAGATAGCAGTGGCAAAGAAACCAGTTTTGCGAATGCCGGGCAAATTTCTTACGGTTATTCATCACCATGGGCGGCACCGGGCATCCCTTTGAAAGCGATGAAATGGCTTACCCAAGAACATGCGCCACTTAAAGTGAAGCCTTCTCTTTCTCCAGAGTTAATGTCTTGGGCGACTAAGATGCTCGCCAACTGTAATGAAGCCAAGTACGCACAGAATAAATCGCGGATGTTACGAGTCGCTAACTACAGCCGAGATTGCCTGACTCATCTAAGAATCAGTGAAGATTTGGCTTATGAGGGCCGGCAGAAAGGCACCTTGCAAGTATTCAGAAGCGAAAAACAATTGGACGCTATTCAGCAGGATATGAAGCTATTAACAGAGAGTGGAATCGAACACTCGCTGTTTGATGTTGAACAGTGTCTGTCAGTGGAGTCTGGTTTAGCAGACGTTAAAGACAAGCTGGTGGGCGGCCTGTATTTACCACACGATGAAACCGGTGATTGTCATCAGTTCTGTTTAACCTTGACCGAAAAAGCCAAGCAACTCGGCGTTCAGTTCGTGTTTAATACCGAAGTGGTTAGGCTCAATCATCAGAATCAAACCATTGAGAGTATTACAACGACTCAAGGCGAGTTCAAAGCGGATGCTTACGTGGTCGCTTCAGGAAGCTATTCTCGAGAACTGTTGAAGCAAGTCGATTTGTCGATCCCGGTTTATCCAGTGAAAGGCTATTCGCTAACACTGCCGATCGTGAATGCAGATAAGTCACCAACCTCGACTGTGATGGATGAAACTTACAAGGTAGCGATGACGCGATTTGATGATCGTATTCGCATTGCAGGGACGGCAGAACTTGCGGGGTTTAATTACCTTATCCCTGAAAAACGCAAAGCCACGATTGATATGGTGATTAAAGATCTTTTCCCACAAGCGGGTGACTTTTCTAAGGCTGAATACTGGACTGGGTTAAGACCAATGACGCCGGATGGTACGCCTATTATCGGTAAGACGCCTATCAAGAACCTATTTACAAATACTGGACATGGGACATTAGGTTGGACAATGGCATGTGGCTCAGGAAAGATCTTGGCAAGCGTGGTCAGTGGCTCAGCTAGTGATATTAAAACTGATGACTTAAGTATCCACCGCTATTTGTAGCGAGATGATGCAGTGATAATTAAACAACCCCATTCTTAAGTTTTCGAATGGGGTTGTGGGTTCTGAGGGAGAAGATTATCTGGTCGTGGTTTCTAGCACATGGGTAAATCTATCCCAAGATTTTTGGTCAGCTTCTTGTTGATAGTTGTTTGAGCCGAATACGGTAAAGGCATGCGGCGCACCACTATAAGTGATCATCTCATGCGGAACTTTGGTTGATTCAAGTTGAGCGGCGAGGCTTCCAAAGTCGTGCATTGAAATCATGGCATCAGCCGTGCCGTGGAACACGACTACGGGAGCTTTAGTCTGCGAGTAGTCTTGGCCTTTTGGTGTTGATAAACCGCCATGGAAGGTGACGTAAGCCTTCGAAGGAATCCCCGCACGAGCGGCTTCCAATACAGCGGCTCCGCCGAAACAGTATCCCATCATTACGTTGTTATCTAAGTTTCCGCCAAGTCTTTGTGCTTCCATGGCTCCTGCGTTGAGTAGCGCACGCATTTTTTCACGGTCTTTATACAATTCGCCCGTGTGCTGCTTTTTGTCTTTCACTTCGGTTGGGCGGATGCCTTTACCAAATAGGTCGATAGCGAACACGTTGTAACCGAGTTCGTTGAGCATCTCAGAACGCTTCTTTTCGTAATCAGTTAAGCCATCCCAATCGTGTATTAGCAACACCAAAGGGGCTTGGTCACTGGCTTCACTCCAATAACCTTCATAGTCCATACCGTCAACTTGGTAAGTAACGTTTTCTCCAGAAATTGCTGAAAAGGGAAGTAAAACTGAAAACAGACCTAGTGTAGTAAGTGCTCGCATACGTTAATCCTTCAGGTGACGAGTGGCAATCCAATGGAAAGTATAGATAACGTTATGATTCTCGCCAGATTGTCAGTTTGGATTTGATGGGTAAAGCAAGAAGGGCAGTTGTCTGAAATGAAAAGAGACTTAAACGAAAGAAACAATCACAGTAAGCCGTCACTGTGATTGTTCGCATAACAGGTTTAGGAGGTTTGAACCATTACCAAGCAGGGGCTGCGCTGCTATCGCTGTTAGAACCACTTGTTCTGATATCAGGATACTTACGCTGATAGCGAGGCAGCATTGATTCATTGCCTAAGATGCCACCTTGGTGGATATAGATGACGGTTTTTGTTGGGTTCTCTTCTTGCCATTGCTCTAGGCATTGCCACATCAATGGGTCGTAGAGCAGGTCGAATTCAATATCCGTCTGTTCTTGCAGATCCAACCAAGTTTGATAGTCCTGCTGGTAAAGCTTACCAAAGTGGTGTTTGGCTTTAAGTGGTAATATCTGCGGGTGATCGGTTTCGCCGAGTTCATTGAACTGCTGTGTTAGGTAATCACTGCCGCCAACACAAGCGCAAGTTAACACTGGGATGTTGTGCATTTTTAAATGCTTATGCAGATACAGAGCTGTGCTGCCTGTGCCTGCTGGAAGTGCTACCACGAAATCGTGTTTGTTTTCGAAACGCGTCCAGCTGAGTATTTCAATCGCCAGTTGCTTCACGCCGTATTCAGAAAGCTGAGAGCGTCCACCTTCTGGTAACACAATGCATTGTGAGTCAGGTTGTCTTACTTGCTCAATATACTCTTGTGGATGAAGCTCAGAGCCTGTTTCTTTGACTGAAATAACCTTAGCCCCGAGATCGATAGCGCCACGGTAGTTGCCGAGTGGGCGTTCTTGTAGCCATTGAGGCAGGTGGTCGACGTAAAACTCAAGCGTCCAGCCTTTGATTTTCGCAAGTGCGGCGAGTGAGAACAAGGAGTTAGCCTGAGCGGAACCATAGCTTATTAGAGTGGTGGTGTTTGGGCTATCGTCTTCCAGTAGCTTCATGAACTTTCTGGCTTTGTTGCCGCAAAAGTGGGAGTGAAGCTGATCGTCACGCTTTAAGAAAAAGGTGTGCTCGTTGTATTGATGTTGAGTTACAGGGCTATTATTTAGTTTCATCGCACTTAGACAAAATGCTGACTCAGAGCCAGCATTTATAGTTCAAATAGGACTGACGAGTATCTAGTAGCTAGGGACCGCTGTAAACCAACTAAATCAAGTTTTCGTTCGATATTGAGCTTCGAACTATGAACTCATTTACTCTGGGGTGGATGCGGATAGATCGGTTTGAAAGGTGATCTTAGCGGTACATCCACCACAGCTGCGATTGACCAATTCAAAGCCCCATTGGAAGCGTTGACATAAGTCCTCGACAATCAATAAACCTAACCCATGCCCATTTGGATTGTATTGTTCTTGGAGGCCTTCTCCTTGGTCTTCAATCACAACACTCTCGTGGGACAGAGTGACCGTTACGGTGCCACTATTGGTCGCTGCAATGGCATTTCTCAACAAGTTTCCGACCAACATGTTCATTATCGCGCTGGTGGCTTGAATGGTGGGTTCGGATTGAGCATGCATGGAAATTTCGACGTCTTTCTCATCTGCCTGTGCTGAGTTTTTTGAGACGATAGCCTCTAACTCTTGTTGGCTAAACAGTCGCAGTGGCGCATCGTCACTGTTTCTTTCGTAACGCACGAGGCCGAGTAGGGCATCGACCATCTCCGACATCTGAACAATGGCTTCGTCAATGCGCTCAATTTGGCGAGATTGAAATTCGGTGGTTTCGCTTCTTAGCAGTAATTTATTTGCGCCACGAGCGACCGTTAACGGTGTTCTTAGTTCATGACTTGAGTAGCGAGCAAAGGCTTGTTCACGTTTGAGTAAGGAATTGATTTCTCTTCGGTACTGATTGAGTTGATCTGTGAGCTGACGAAACTCAACTGCGGCGTCGTCATTGACACTAAATTCTTCATTGAGGTTGAGCTTATTGGATTCCAATTGTTCGGAAATAGAATTGAAGGGTTCAATCAGTCGTTTAGATAATCGATAGAGCAGAGCACCAAAGCTAAAAATTAGAATAGAGAGTAATGTTAGTACAAAGGTGGTCGCATAAACCAGTTCGTAAATCTCAAACTCGACGCGGTCGATCTCGGAAAGCAGAACGATTGGGTGGGTTTGACCTTTATCAGAATACTCACCAACATACACCATGCGAGATTCTGGATCTTCACCGACCTCACCAATGAAATTTTCTTTGCCTTCAATATACTTTAAATACTTTTTCGGTAGATAGGAAAGATCGTTGTAAGCGATAGTCAGGTCATCAATACGAAGCTCTCCACTTTCACCTGACTGGAATAACCCGACTGCATAGTTGCGGTCAATTAGGATGCGTCTTTCACCCACGCGGTCTTCCGACAAGTACAGGGCTGTGATAAATACCACATAGACAAATGCCGACACAATTACGGCCATTAACCCAAAGAAAACCGCTAAGCGGCCCGTTAGGGTTTTTGTGCTTGTAAGAACATTTGAAATCAATTCGATGGCTCCAATCGGAAGCCAACTTTAGGCACCGTAATTAACATCTGAGTGTCGAAAGGCTTGTCGAGTTGATTACGTAACTGATAAATGTGACTGCGCAACACATCATTGTTGGGCTCGTTTTCTTCCCATAACTTGTAGGAAATAGCTTCACGAGTGACTACTTCAGGTGCGCTTTGGCACAGCATCTCAAGTATGGTGTAAGTGGTTGGGTTGAGCGCTAGTAGTTTATCTTGGCGGTAAGCTTTACGGGTTTTTTGGTCGATGGTGAGTTCATCGAACTGAAGTTTTGAAGAGGCGACTTTTCCGCGGTAACGACGGACTAACGCGTTCATTCTTGCTTCTAGAATATCCAAATCAAATGGCTTGGTGAGGTAATCATCGGCACCGTGTTCAAAGCCTTTCAGCATATCTTCTCGGCTATCTAAGGCGGTCAGCATCAAAATAGGTGTCGCGTTACCTTGGTCTCGCAGTTTATTACAAACCGTTAGGCCGTCCATTCTCGGTAACATTAGATCCAATATGATGATATCAAATGAGTTTTCCAACGCGAGTTGTAGGCCAAGTTCACCGTTGTCTGCGTAATCGAGTTCCATGCCAATACACTCAAAATAATCAAACAAGACACCTGCAATTTCACGGTTATCTTCGACTAATAGAACTCGTTTCATTTTGATTCTCATACAGAAATAGACAGTAACATTATCCTGAGTGAGCGTGAAAAATATGTCAATAACATAACTTTCACTTATGGGAGGGTAGATTGGCTTCAGATTAAAAAACAGAAGAACGTATTATGTCTGAACTTCATATTAGCCGACCTAAAGTCTCCACATCACGGATCAACCCTGCCGTTTCACTATCGATCATTGTGCCATTTTACGATGAACAAGAGGTGTTAGAAGAGTTTCATTCTCGCTTAACTAAGGTGCTGGATAGCTTACCCATCACCAGTGAAATCGTTTATGTCGATGATGGCAGCAAAGACAACAGCTTGAATTTGGTGAGTTCATTCACTTCAATCAATAGCTCAATTTCTGTGATCGGTTTAAGCCGTAACTTTGGTAAAGAATCAGCGATGAGTGCTGGCCTCGAACACTGCCGAGGACAAGCTGTGATCTTGCTCGATGCCGATCTACAAGACCCACCCGAGCTGATTCCTCAAATGATTGCCAAATGGCGCGAAGGTTATGACGTCGTCAATATGCAGCGTAGCCAACGTGATGGTGAAACGTGGTTTAAGAAGTTTTCAGCAGCAAGCTTTTACAAAGTCATGAACGTGGCAGCGAAGATCGATGTTCCAGAAAATGTCGGTGATTTCCGACTGTTAAGCCGAGAGGTTGTCGACCATATCAACCAACTGCCTGAACGTAACCGTTACATGAAAGGCATCTTTTCATGGCCAGGTTTTAGACAAGCAACGATTCAGTTTAAGCGCGACGCTCGCTTCTGTGGCGAGACCAAGTGGAACTACCTGAAACTCATCGGCTTGGCGATGGATGGCATCACTTCATTCTCTATCCGCCCACTGCGTATTGCGACGGCCGTTGGTGGCTTAGTGGCACTTACTGCTTTCGTGTATGGCGTCTTCATCGTGTTCAAAACCATGATGTTTGGTGAGCCCATCACGGGCTATCCGTCAATGATGGTCGTACAGCTTGCTCTTGGCGGTATCCAACTGTTGTGTATTGGTTTAATGGGGGAATACATAGGTCGTATTTTCATTGAAACCAAGAACCGCCCTTTGTATCTGATTCAATCGGTGGTCGATACCCCAGCATTAAAAACACATTTTAAATTAGAGGAGTCAGCATGAGCCTGAACCGAACGCACCTATGGTATTTGTTGGCTTTTGCATTGGTTCTAAGGCTCTTATCTCTGGCGACATACCCTTTAATGGATACTACGGAAGCGCGCTATGGAGAAATGGCTCGCTTGATGGTAGAAACCGGCAATTGGTTAACTCCTCAATTTGATTACGGCATCCCTTTCTGGGGTAAACCACCGTTGTTCACATGGATGAGTGCGGCTGGGATTGAGCTGTTTGGTTTGAGTGAGTTTGCTGTGCGTGCACCACACTGGCTAGCAGGTTTTGCGACGATTCTGTTGGTTGCATACATGGCTAAGCGTACCGGACAAAGTGCCTTGGTGGCGGCTGTGGTATTGGCGACATGTGGGATTTTCTCTATTGCGGCGGGTGCTGTGATGACCGACATGGCGTTAACGTTAGCGATGACCATTGCCATGTTAGGTTTTTACCTATGTTGGTTAGGAGGAGAGAGTTGTAAGGGAGAGGGCAATGCTGAGACTAATCGGTCTTGGGGTTATGTTGGTTTCATTGGTTTAGCACTAGGCTTGCTTGCAAAAGGGCCGGTAGCGATTGTGATCATGGGTATCGCTGTTTTCCCTTGGTTAGTATTGCAACATGGCTTCTTTGGCGCTTTCAAAGTGTTATGGCAACGCTTTCCACTGTTGTCTGGCTTAGGTGTGATGCTGGCGATTGCCTTGCCTTGGTACATCATGGCTGAAATGGCAACACCGGGTTTTATTGATTACTTTATTGTTGGCGAGCACTTTAAGCGTTTTGTTGTGAGTGGCTGGGAGGGCGATTTATACGGTTCTGCCCATGACCAAGCAAGAGGCATGATCTGGTTGTTTTGGCTTCAAGCGGCTGCACCGTGGTCGATTGTGTTGCCTATTTTGACTTTCGCCCGTCGTAAGAAAATCGCAGAAGTTAACGCTGAACATAGTGGATTGTTTTCATTCCTCGTGTGTTGGTTGGTCTCTCCTCTGATTCTTTTTACCATGGCGGGTAATATTCTTCCTGCCTATGTGTTGCCAGGCATTCCTGCCCTTGGCTTGTTGGTGGCAATGCTTGTAGTAGAAAAAGATAAGAAGTGGTTCTCGAGTGTGGCTTTAGTGCTACCTGTGTTGCTAATGATTGCAATGGTCTACCTCAACTTAGGCAAAGCGAATGAGAAAAGTGACCGTATTATCTTCGAACAGATTACGGATGAAGCGCCGAGCTTTTATGTCGGTAAACGACCGTTCTCCGGGCAGTTTTACAGTCATGGACAAGCGAAAAAGTTACTCGATGTTGAACAGTTAGATGGTATCGACAAGTTCTATCTGATTGGTAAAAGAGCGGAAGTAGAAACCAAGATTAAAGACAACGCGTTAACCTGTATTTTAGAACCGACGGTGAAGATCAAGCGCGCTCTATTTAGTTGTCATAGCCAAAATATCAAACCAAATCTATCGTTGAGCCATATTCGAAGTGATGGCGATGTTCAATTTTAACTCGTCATCGAGACTGTTTAGCCACAAGTTCGACGCGCTAAACAAAAAACTACAACCTCACCATAAGATGATTAAATTCGCTATGGTGGGGGCGGGTGGCTTTGTTGTCGATTGTGCCGTGTTTGCATTGCTGCATTACGTTATTGGACTGCCTTTGATGAGTGCTCGAATTGGTTCTTTCATCGTAGCTGCAACGACAACTTGGTTTGGAAATCGAGTGCTGACTTTTGAATTTAAAGGTCAGGGGAGTTGGTCCGAAAAGTTGATCCAGTGGCAGAAATTCATGTTTTCCGCATCGATATCGGCGATTCCTAATTTGTTGTGCTTTAAGTTGATGACGGAACTGTTGCCTGCATTTACTGGGGCCGTGTTTATCGCAATGGCGGTTGGTATCTTAGTGGGTATGGTCACCAATTATTTGTTTAGTCAGTATTGGGTATTTACTCGTTAGACAACTCAGTATGATTTTTGATGAGTTGGCAAAAACAAAAAAGCGCAGCTAAATAGCTGCGCTTTGTGTTTTTACGATAACAGAATAAATTGGCTTGCGATATTAGCGTTGTGCTGCGCGCTGGCGGTTCTTGCCGTTACTTGCAGGTTTGCCACCTTGACCATTACCGCCTTTATTGCGGTTTGGTCTGCCGTTTCCGCTGCCATTACCTTGTGATTGCTGACTACCAGGACCTTTCTTAATGAAGCCTGTCGCTGGTTTACGACCGTTACCGTTGTTACTACCACCAGCGTTTTGCTTTCCGTTACCTTGGTTAGCATTGCCTTGGATACCGTTACCAGTAGGCTTCTTGCCACCAGATTTAGAGTGATTACGTGGCTTCTCGCCGCCTAAACCCGGTTGAGATTTGCTGTGTTTAGTCGCAAAACGTTGTGAACCGTGACGACCAGACTTACGACGTTGTGCTGGCGTTTGAGCATCAAAGTCTTCTGCTGGTACTAGGCAGTTTACTTTGTCGCCGATCAAGTGCTGTTTGCCCATACTGATCAGCGCTTCACGGATGATCTTCCAGTTTTCAGGATCGTGGTAACGTAGCAGTGCTTTATGGAGACGACGTTGACGATCACCTTTAGGTACAGGAACATCTTCACGCTTCTTATATTTCACGCGTTTCAGAGGGTTGGTCTCTGAGTAGTACATCGATGTTGCATTACACATTGGCGATGGGTAGAAGTTCTGTACTTGGTCACACTCGTAGTTATGCTTTTTCAGCCACATTGCAAGGTTAAGCATATCTTCGTCTTCTGTGCCCGGATGAGCAGAGATGAAGTAAGGAATCAGGTACTGTTTCTTACCGGCTTCAGCGCTGTACTTCTCGAACATCTCTTTGAAACGATCGTAAGTGCCCATGCCCGGTTTCATCATCAGGTCCAACGGGCCTTTTTCAGTATGCTCTGGAGCAATCTTCAAGTAACCACCAACGTGGTGAGTCACAAGCTCACGAACGTATTCTGGAGACTCAATCGCTAGGTCGTAACGAACACCAGAAGCAATCATGATCTTCTTAACGCCCGGTACTTTTCTTGCTGAGCGGTACAGGTCGATGGTGTGTTGATGGTCTGTGTTTAGCTTTTCACAGATTTTCGGGAACACACATGATGGACGACGGCAGTTAATTTCAGCTTTTGGATCTGAACAACCTAAACGGTACATGTTCGCCGTTGGGCCGCCCAAGTCAGAAATAGTACCTGTGAAGCCCGGTACTTTATCTTTAATGTCTTCGATCTCATCCAAGATAGATTCTTTCGAACGGTTCTGAATGATGCGACCTTCGTGCTCTGTGATTGAACAGAAAGAACAACCACCAAAACAACCACGCATGATGTTAACCGAGGTTTTGATCATGTCGTATGCTGGGATTTTCGCTTTGCCGTACATCGGGTGCGGAACACGCTTGTACGCAAGGCCAAACACGTAGTCCATCTCTTCTGTGGTCAATGGAATAGGCGCTTGGTTAATCCAAAGCTCGCGATCACCGTGACGTTGAATCAGAGCACGACCTGAGTACGGGTTTGTCTCAAGGTGCAGAATACGACTAGCGTGAGCGTAAAGAATACGGTCATTGTTTAGCTTTTCGTAACCTGGGATACGAACCGCTGTAGTTTTTGCATCGTGACGAGAAGGGCGAATAGTAATAGGTTGCGCTTTTACTTCTTCTTTTTCGTCTTTCTTGGTATCACACTGAGTTTCAACTTCGTACGGGTTAACCGGAACATACGCTTTGTTCGGCTTTTCGATACGAGAAGAGTCAATGATCTTGAAGCCTTCAGGGGCCGCAGGAAGATTGATAGCAGTACCGCGGATATTGGTCAGCGTAGACATGTCTTCACCATCGGCAATGCGGTGTGCTACTTCAACCAATGCACGCTCAGCGTTACCAAAAAGAAGAATGTCAGCTTTTGCATCAAACAATACAGAGCGGCGAACTTTATCTGACCAGTAGTCGTAGTGAGCTACACGACGTAAGCTCGCTTCAATACCACCAAGCACGATTGGCGTGCCTTTGTAAGCTTCACGACAACGTTGAGAATAAACCAGAGTTGCACGATCAGGACGCTTGCCACCTTCATTGTTCGGAGTATAAGCATCATCGTGACGTAATTTGCGATCAGAGGTGTAGCGGTTGATCATGGAGTCCATGTTACCCGCTGTGATGCCGAAGAATAGGTTAGGTTTACCTAGCTTCATGAAGGCATCTTTATTGTCCCACTTTGGTTGAGCAATAATGCCCACGCGGAAACCTTGAGCTTCAAGCAGACGGCCGATGATAGCCATACCAAAGCTCGGGTGATCGACATAAGCGTCACCAGTTACAATAATAATGTCACAGCTATCCCATCCAAGAGCATCCATCTCCTTTCTACTGGTAGGCAAAAAGGGTGCAGTTCCGTAGCACTCGGCCCAGTATTTTTTGTGTTCGTGAATAGGAGTGATATCGCTGTACATATTTCAACCTCTGATTTTTGAGGCGGGAATTATAGCGGCATGAGCCTAGACTAGCCAGTAGAACATGCCCCTGTTAGTTCTGGTGTCTTTCGTCTTTTTACGGTAAATGGCGATAAAAGAGCCATACAACAGCATAGTTGAAGCCTTGAATAACGTCGCTAATTTGTGATTTTGATTAGTGTTCGCAGCAGTTTTTGATATTATTCGCGAAAATAAGTCTGAAGAAGTAGATCCACAATGGTCGAAACGTTATTAGTACAATTTGCTCCGATGCTTTTAGGAACCCAACTGATCTTAACCCTCATCTTGGTGAAAGGGGATATTTGTCCGGGGCAGCGTGGTCGGACCCACAAGATGTTACCTGCGATTGGCGTGCTGTGGCTTGCCGTCGCTTCAGTAAAAATTGAAGCCTTTCTGGTCGTGTTCGCGATCTTTTATTTCTATTCTCAAGTTCAAACCAAGAAGACTCGCGATTCTGGTCCTATCTGGGTGATGTACTTGGCCTGTGGTTTAGCGTTGTCATATGTTGCTATACAAGCGACTGAGCAAGCAACCGCTGTTGGTATCATTACTACTTTGCTGCTAGTGGTACTGTTAGGAGCAGCGTTTGGCCATCTACTACTGACGATTGCAAGGACACGGTTGCAGGCATTTCATCGAGTGCTTCCTGTTGTGGGCGTGCTAACCGGTATGTTGGTAGTACTGGCGACCGTCGTGAGTGTTTACTCTTTGTCTGAAGCTCAATTAGAACCTGTGATTTCCACTTTGCTATTTAGTTTTGCTTTGTTGATCTCCTCAATCGTGGTGTGGTGTTGGCATTTACTGTTCGCAAGAACGCCTGAAAAGCTTCAACTGAGTATTTCGTTGTTGATGTTATTGGTGGCCGTTGTGGGTTTAACGCCAGTTTGGGCGCTTTAATCACGCACTTTCATTAATTACGTATTCTTGTTAAGAAGTGTGATCTGTTTTTTAGCGTGACGTTGGTAAGCGTTCTAAACTTAACTCTAGTCAGTGTGTTCGTAAGGAGTACGAGATGGATTTAAGCAACGTCAAAGGTTTCGATAGCATTATTTTGCTAGGAATCGTTAATGAAAAACTTCGCCTAGAATGCGATAGCTTTGAAGAGCTGATCAGCATGTATGAAATGGATACAGAAAGTGTTGTGGGCAAGCTCGATATGCTTGGCTATCAATACGATCCATTGACTAACCAGTTTAAGTCTTACTCGAGATAAGCTAAAGATTAGCGCATCTTTTATCGAAAATGACATGCATCGCGTGTTGTGGGTGTTGAGAGAAAAAAAGTCACAGATTATCTGTGACTTTTTTGTTTCTGACGAATCGATCGAGCTTAACTTAGCCATAAATCATCTTTAAACGACCTCTATGCCATCTAAGTGACTCTTACTTTGCTGTCTTGCCGTGCTAAAGAAAGCTTGCAGGTAACGTTTATCTTTCTCAGAGTTTCTTACCGCTGCGAACAGTCTTCTTGATAGTCCTTTGCCTAATGGCTTGCTGGCAATCAGCCCTTGTCTTGAGAATTCACTGATCGCCCAGTTTGGTAGAGCCGCTACTCCCAAACCTGCTGATACCATTTGAACTAGCATTAACGTGTTGTCCGCTTGTTTCCACTTTTTAGGTTCTACACCCGCAGGCTGTAAAAAGTGCTTCACGACATCTAAACGCTGTTTTTGAACAGGGTAGGTGAGCATGGTGAGATCGCTAAGATCTTGCGGTTCAATGCTCGCTTTTTCTGCCAAAGGTGAGTTGATTGCGGTGATCAAACGCATCTCAAAATCAAAGAGTGGTTCGTAGTGAACCTCAGAGCGAGGCTGTATATCAGAGGTGATCACCAAATCTAGCTCGCCTGCCATTAGCGCGGGTAGCGGCTCAAACCCAAAGCCTGACGAGAAATCTAGCGTTACGCTTGGCCAAGCCACTTGATATTCCTTCAAAGCAGGCATTAACCATTGGAAGCATGAGTGACATTCAATCGCCATGTGCAAACGACCATTCACATCCTCTTTCAGGCTCGCGAGTTCGTTCTCCGCTTTAGCTATTCTTGGCTGTATCTCATCGGCAAGCCTAAGCAAAATCTCACCTTCAGAGGTGAACTTAACTGGTCTAGTTTTACGTAGGAAAAGCTGACCACCGATACGCGCCTCAAGGTCTTTCAGTTGGTGAGAAAGCGCCGACTGAGTCAAGTGAAGAGAAGTTGCCGTCGCTGTTAGCGAGCCGCTGTCTCTTAAGGTAGTCAATGTTCGAAGGTGTTTAAGCTCTATCATGAGTTTTCCTCATATTCCCTAAGCCAATTCAATATTTCTTAATAATCACCCTACGGGGTTTTCTTTCATTTGTAAACGTCTAGATGTCCAGATGGATTTAATTTTTTCAGCTTTAGATTATTCAAGATGAATATTTTTAATAAACAAGATGAATATTTGGACGTTGTTCATCGTTCAGATTAGGGAGATAGTTTAGCCATCCAGACGCCTTATAAAGAACTTAAACCATAAGCTAGGCAGTTTGATCGAACACTAAAAATTATTGAATAAGGAACAGGTTCATGACTACGACAACGCATATTTTAGGCTACCCACGTATCGGCGAAAAACGCGAACTCAAATTCACTTTAGAAAAATACTGGCGCGGTGAGATTAGCCAATCAGATTTAAAGCAACTCGGTAGCGAACTAAGAAATCGTAACTGGAATGTACAAGCTGACGCGAATCTTAGCTTTGCAACTGCGGGTGACTTCGCATGGTACGACCATGTATTAACAACGACTTTACTTCTAGGCCACGTACCAAAGCGCCATACTGGTGGTTCTGAAGATGAAAAATCCTTCCCAGATTTAGATACTTTGTTCCGTGTGGGGCGTGGTCAATCTCAGGTTCAGTCGACTTGTTGCGGTGGTACGCATACGTCTAGTGACGGCACTAAAGATAGCTCTGCGGCTTCTGATATGACTAAGTGGTTCAACACCAACTACCATTACATTGTGCCTGAGTTCAGCAAAGACGATTCCTTTGAAGTGAGCTGGCCACAACTGTTTGACGAAGTGAGTGAAGCGATAAAATCCGGGCATAAGGTGAAGCCAGTTTTGTTAGGCCCGTTATCTTATTTATATCTTGGTAAAGAAGTGGAGGAGGGTTTTGCTCGTTTATCTCTTCTTCCGCGCCTTCTTACCGCTTACCAAGCAATTTTGGCAAAACTCGCTAAGTTGGGGGTTGAGTGGGTTCAAATCGATGAACCAATTCTTTCGCTTGAGCTTGAGAGTCAATGGGCAGATTCATTCAAGTTGGCGTATCAAGTGATTCAAGGTGATGTAAAACTGCTGCTCACTACTTATTTTGATTCGGTGACTGATACCTTAGATAAGATAGTAGAGCTACCAGTTAATGGCCTACATATCGACTTAGCAGCAGCACCACAGCAACTTGATGAAGTAGTGGGTAAGTTACCTGAACACTGGGTACTTTCAGCAGGGGTGATTAATGGACGAAACGTTTGGCGAGCTGATTTAGCCGCTCAACTAGAGTTACTACAACCAGTGAAAGAGAAGCTAGGAGACAAACTTTGGGTAGCAAGTTCATGTTCACTTTTGCATAGTCCAGTCGACCTTGAGTTAGAAGATTCACTCAGCGATGAAGTGAAGAGTTGGTTTGCTTTCGCGAAACAGAAAGTGACCGAGGTGAGTATATTAGGTGCTGCACTAGACGGTAACCACAATGCTATCTTGGCGTGTGAAACCTACAGCCAGCCGATTGTTGCACGCAAGAGCGCGACTCATGTGAATAAGCCGCAAGTTCAAGCTCGTATTAACACGATAACTAAAGCGCTAGCAGAGCGCACTGCTCCATACGCAGAACGTGCCGCGCACCAGTCTGAGGTGTTAGGCTTACCGCTGTTACCAACCACAACCATTGGTTCATTCCCACAGACAGGCGAGATCCGTGTTCAACGTAGCGCTTACCGCACTGGCAAACTGAGTGAAGCGGAATATAACACTGCATTGAAAGGCCATATTGCGGATGCCGTTAAACGTCAAGAAGCACTGGATTTGGATGTACTGGTTCATGGTGAAGCTGAACGTAATGATATGGTGGAGTACTTTGCTGAAAATCTAGCAGGCTTCCAAACTACCAAATTTGGTTGGGTACAAAGTTATGGCTCTCGTTGCGTGAAACCTGCGATTGTGGTTGCGGATATCGAGCGTGAAAAACCAATGACGGTGGAATGGTCGACCTATGCTCAATCTCTGACTTCAAAGCAGATGAAAGGCATGCTAACTGGGCCTGTTACTATCTTGTGTTGGACATTCCCACGTGAAGATATTTCACGCAAAGAGATAACCAATCAACTGGCGTTTGCGTTGCGAGATGAGGTGTCTGATTTGCAAGACGCAGGTATCAACATTATTCAAATTGATGAGCCTGCCATTCGTGAAGGTTTGCCATTGAAAAAGCGTGACCATGCAGAATACTTAGAGTGGGCAGTGGATGCCTTTAAGATTTCAGCTGCGAGTGCTAAACCAGAAACTCAGATTCACACCCACATGTGTTACAGCGAGTTCAACGAGATCATTGATTCAGTCGCTGCGCTAGACGCCGATGTGATTACCATAGAGACTTCTCGTTCGAACATGGAACTGCTGAAAGCGTTTGAAGAGTTCAACTACCCGAATGCGATTGGGCCTGGCGTTTATGACATCCACTCACCAAACATTCCTTCAGAAGAGTGGATTGTTGATTTACTTAAGAGAGCGGCAAAGAAAATCCCAGCAGAACGTTTGTGGGCAAACCCTGATTGTGGGCTGAAGACGCGTAACTGGGCAGAGACAGAAGCGGCACTGGCTAATTTAGTTTCAGCGACTAAAATGCTGCGTAAAGAGTGGGAGTCGGCAGAAGCATCAGCATAATTAAAGCTAGGGTGTTATCGTTCTAAAAACAAAAGTCTGAGAAAAGAAAGGCCTCGCATCTGCAAGGCCTTTCTTGTTTGTTACTAGCTTAACGTTAGAAATCAAATCTAGTTAATGCTCTGACATGTCTCTTTGCTGATTAGCTTTTCAACCATCAGTTGTCCGCGAGTGTTGCGAACCTTAATGTTGTAAGCCAAGCCCATGTCAAGGTTTGCTCTAACTTCAGAGTTGGTGCAGTAGCTGTTAACACTCATATCTACGACTTGGTTTAAAGGCTTAGCACCTTTAGCGTCTTGGTTGTAGATCATCATGATCTCGATAACGGTGTTTTTTGCCAGTACACGCATGACTGACAGTGGGCCATACTCAATCGGCAGGCCGGCAGATAAAACGCCAGCACGGTGTTGCGCCATCATTTCAAGCTGTCTTTGTTGGTCTTGCTCACTTGAAGCACAGCCTGCGAGCAGAGCTAAAGCCAGAGAGCCAATAATCCATTTTTTCACGTTAAAATACTTTCTTGAATGGTTTTACAATGACATTTTGGTAGACACCTGCCTCAATGTACGGATCTGCGTCTGCCCATACCTGTGCGTCCTCTAAAGAATTAAACTCAGCAATTACAGTAGAGCCTGTGAAGCCAGCTTCACCAGGGTTATCTGAGTCAATGGCTGGCATTGGGCCTGCTGTTAACAGTCGGCCTTCATCGTGAAGTGTTTGTAGGCGTTCTAGATGTTGTGGGCGAACACTTAGGCGCTTTTCTAATGAATTTTCGACGTCTTGAGAAAAAATCACGTACCACATATTGAGATATCCTTATTTTACTTCACTAAATTGGGGCGTTTAAATTCGCTATCTTGCTAATTTACGCGAACTAATTGGTATTGGAAGGGTTAATGATAAGAAATTGTGAAATGGTGCGAGAGAGAAGTATGGTCTTTAGCGATTTCATTCGTTGAAACTAAAGACCGTCTACATTAGCAGCTTGGTGAAAAGTACTATTTATTGATTGGGCGAGGCTTACCACTTTCATCAACCGCAACGTAGTTGAATGTCGCGCCACAAACCTTGTAGCGGTCGCCGATACCGTGATCAAGTACAGGCTTAACCCAGACTTCTAGGTCGATATTCATCGAGCTGCGACCAATCTTAGTGCAGTCACCATAAACACACACAACATCACCCACTGAAACCGGCTGTTTGAACTCGATACTCGATACTGAAACCGTGACTATCTTGCCGTTAGATATCTCTTTTGCCAGTATGCCGCCAGCAAGGTCAAGCTGTGACATTATCCAACCACCGAAAATCTGGCCTGCTGCATTTGTATCAGAAGGCATCGCTAATGTGCGAAGAAGTAAAGAACCAATCGGGTTCAAAGTTGATTGAATAGTCATTGTCGTACTCTTAATGGTATTGATTGTTTTATATAAAAATAGATGTGTTTACGAGACTCGTGGTGGTCTAATTTTTAACGTCTTCACCGAACACAAATAATCAGCGGCCAATGATCACGAGTATCATTGGCCAATCGCATATTGATAATAATTGTATCAAATAGGGTATGAGGACTCATCCCTAAGGGCTATTTCTCGTCGGTATTTTTATCCGTTAACTCTTTCTGCTGGTCTTTTGGTAGATGCTTATAGATATAAACACCAGTGAGCAAGGTGAAGAGCAAGGTCGCGATGAGTAGACCAAACACTTTGAAGTTGACCCAAACATCCAACGGTAGGCTGAAAGCAACGTAAACGTTGAGAACGGCACATAGGGTAAAGAACAGCGTCCATGCCCAGTTGATCTTGCCCCATACCGAATCAGGCAGTGTGATCTCTTTGCCTAACATACCTTTAATCGCTGATTTGCCCATGATGTGACTGACCGTCAGGCCAATCGCAAACAGTGCGTAAACGATGGTGACTTTCCATTTAATGAAGTTGTCGTCGTGCAAGAAGATGGTCATGCCACCAAATACGGCAACCATTAGAAAGGTGATGACCTGCATTTTTTCGACTTTCTTGTAGATGAAATAAGTCAAAATAATTTGAACTGCAGAGGCAACGATCAAAGCGCCGGTCGCGGTATAGATGTCGTACATCTTATAAAGCGCAAAGAAAATAATGAGAGGAATGAAATCAAGAATTTGTTTCATGAGACACTGACTATCCAGTTAGTTGAGTTGCTGACAGTCTAACGAAAACTGTCTCGATGCTAAATAGCTCGAGACAATTGGGTGCCAATTAATTCAATCTAACCACTCATCGTGTTTAAAGAGTTGAAGCAGGTTATCGCATTGACGAGGTTTGATAGCGAGGTATCAGCTTTTTGATATCTTCAAGGTAACCTTCGCTCTTTAAGCTGTCTAAGGTGTTTTCGAGCTCTTGCTCACTCATGGCAAAACATGTCGATTTACCGGTCGTTAAGTCGAGATACTCGTGATATTCACGCTCTGTGAAGTGGCCAATTCTGTCCATTAATAGGGTTTTAATTCCATGGTGAATCAAGCCGTAATACGTATGTCTTTGTAAGGTCATAGCCTATCCTCCGTGACAAGCTGCAGTGAAACTGGTGCAACCTGCTGTATATTGATTGGGTTATCTATGACAAAGCAACTCGAATGCCATTTTCTCCAACGGAACAGAATAAATTCCCGGCTAAATAGAATTGAACTTCTTTTCAAATAGTTAAAGGAAGGTACGTTCTATTCTCTGACAATCAATACGAAACAGACATCAAATAGTTTCATTTTGAGAACGGAAAAATTCTCATTATGACGCTCTTCTGCCGCTTATAAAGAGGCCTACCAACAATGATTGCCGCTAATCGACGAGCCAATCAACAAGCGTAGATAAGGATGTATTTTGTCGATTCTTGGGCTGAATTAAGAAGTAACCATTTCCTGAAAAGACACTGTCTTCACTCACTTTCACCAATCTACCCAAATCAATATCTTGCTTGGCAAGCGTGATGTCGCCTATCGCAATTCCAAATCCTTGAATAGCTGCATTCATCGCTTGATCGAGTGTTGCGAACTGTTGGTTATTCTTGCTCGAAAGGTCATGACTTCCTATGTGCTCCAACCAAAGTCGCCAATCACTTTGTTCATTGTTGGCGTGTAACCACGTGTAGTGAGCGAGTTGGTGCGGTTTGATTAGAGAAGAGGAACCACTGGTAAGGTGATTGGGTTTGATGCTTTGCTCTTGGCAGACGGGTGCGAGTTGCTCGTTGAACAATAACTGGCTGACGATCGATTGTTGGCTCGGCTTCTTGCCATAGGTAATCACGGCATCGAACGGGTCAAAACTTGGCTCAAAAACATGCTTGATGGTAGAAGTGAGCTCAACATCAATTTCAGGATAGGCTTGCTGAAAAGACATCAACTTAGGTAGTAGCCAAGAGGTAATACAGCTCGGTGCGTTGAGTTTGATCTTAGACGGAGAGCTAGCCACTTGATTTAGAGCCGATTGCAGCTGATGAATCGTTCCTTGTATCAGGGGAACCAGTTCTTCTCCTTTCGGCGTTAAAGACAATCCGCGAGCATGGCGATAGAAGAGATCACAGCCAAGGCTTTCTTCAAACGACAATACCTGACGACTCACTGCACCTTGCGTAACATTGAGCTCATGTGCCGCGCGTGTAAAGTTGAGGTGCCTTGCCGTAGACAAAAACGCGAGCAAGGTTTTGGTTGAAGGAAGTGTGCGATTCATATCTTTACCTATGACTTTTTATCATGGCTATTATGTGATTATTTCGATTCATTTATCAATAGTGTTCTGTTTGAATGTAAATACTTAATCATCATTTGTGATTCAATATGTGTATAAGTCACATTTTTTGAATATGAAGGCAATGATGAAGACATTGTGATTTTGTGAAAGGGATAGCTTCTTGACATCTTTTATTGATAGCTTAGTGCCTCAGGCTGTAAAAAAATTAATACCTTATCAATCGGCAAGAAGAATTGGTGGTGATGGACGTGTCTGGCTAAACGCCAATGAATTGGAAAGCTCGCTGTTTCAAGGAGAAGCAAGTCACAACCGATACCCAGACTTCTTACCACAAGATATTGCTAAGGCTTATCAAGATTACTGTAGTACCGATGCCGCGACTGTGGCTGTTCGTGGTGCAGATGAAGCGATTGATTTGCTGATCAGAACATTCTGTAAACCGGCGTGTGACAACATACTTATCTGCTCTCCAACGTATGCGATGTATGAGTTTTGCGCTGATGCATTGGCGATTAATACCTTGGACTCTCCATTGCAGGAAGACTTTAGCCTGAACGTCGCTGATATTGTGAATAAGGCAAAACTGGCGAATATCGTGTTTCTTTGCTCACCAAACAATCCAACGGGCAATGTGATTCCTAAATCGGATTTGATTCAGGTACTGGAAGGCACGACTGGAAAATCTCTAGTGGTCGTCGATGAAGCGTATATCGAATTTGAACCACAAACGTCAGCCGTTAGCCTTATTGAGCGTTATCCGCACTTGGTTGTGATTCGCACTTTGTCTAAGGCATTTGGACTGGCTGCAGTTCGTTGTGGTTTTATCTTAGCGAGTCAAAATGTGATGCAGTATGTCGCGAAGCTGATTCCACCTTATCCGATGCCAGATTGCTCATCTCAAATTGTATTAGACGCGTTGTCTGATGAACGAGTCTCAGTGATGCAAGATGCGACGCAGAATCTGGTTGAGCTGCGTAACTGGTTTGCTTGTGAGTTAACGCAGTTTGATTTCATCGAGTCTGTTTACCCTTCATCGACAAACTTCATTTTGCTGCGTCAAAAAGCTGGGCATCAAGTGTTCAGTGTCTTGGCGAAGGACGGCATTGTGACAAGGAACCAAAACCATGAACCGGCTTTGCGTAACTGTGTTCGAATCAGTATTGGTAGCCAAGAGAGCATGCTAGAAGTGATAACGTCACTAACACGTTACCAAACCGAATTAGAACAGAGTCAACAAGGCAAACACATTCAACAAGCTCAACATAAAGAAACTCAATCTCAACTCGATAAAGATCATATCTAGGATGGCAATGATGAAAAAGATAATACTAGGACTCGCTTTTGCGGTCGCTTTACTTGGTACAACGGTACAGGCGAAAGAAATCCGTTTGGCGTCGGACTTTACGTATCCGCCATTCAACTATAAAAACAGCGACGGTGTGCCTGTCGGGTTTGATATTGAGATAGCTGATGCCTTGTGTGAGCAAGCTAAACTCGATTGTACTTGGGTTTCACAAAGCTGGGATTCGCTAATTCCAAGTTTGTTGGCAAGAAAGTCAGATGTGATTATGGCGTCAATGCGTATCACCGAAGAGCGTAAGCGTAAGATCTTATTTACTGATAAGTACTACCAAACTCCAGCCGTGTTTGTTGCTGCTAAAAGCGCGGAGTTCAGCGTTGATGAGGCGGGCTTGGCGGGCAAAACTATAGGTGTTCAACAAGGTACGATTCACGATCGCTACGTAACCGACAAGTTTGGCAGTGTGGCCAACATTAAGCGTTACACAGGGCAAGATGAAGTGTATCTGGATCTGCAAAATGGTCGTCTAGATCTAACCTTTGGCAACTCGGATCAACTGTCATTAGCTTTCTTAGATAAAAAAGAAGGTGAGGGCTTTGAATTTAAAGGTAAAGCAGTAACCGACAAAGCCTACATTGGCGAGGGTACGGCGTTAGCACTAAGAAAGCAGGATTCAAAACTGGCGAAACAATTCAATGCCGCGATTGAAGAGATCAGAGCGAACGGTACTTACGACAAGATCGCCGCTAAGTACTTTACGTTTGATATCTATGGCGCTGATTTGTAATTCGTCTAACGCCTAAAAATTAGAACACCAAAAACAAAAATCCGAGGGCTGTGAGGCTCTCGGATTTTTGTTACAAATAATTCATCCTCTCAAGCTTCTCTCTATTGCCTTTATCTATTCTTGTTACCTAAATTCAGCCGAAAACCTTGCCTTCATCACCTCACAAAGCACTGTTCACGACTCGCGTTTTAGAACGAGGAGACCTTCTTTGTCGTGCTCCATAACTGAATTTAATGTCTTAAAATAACATAAATATATCGGTAATTTTTTGCTAAGAGATTGTTCTAAAAGCAGTTGAAAGTAATCGAAATTCCCAAAAAATCCGAAGTTAGACTGCTTAATGGTCTAATTAGTCCCAAATATGATTGGCATCACAATCAATTAGGTTCTCAGGCCAATAGATAAACCTTAGTTCACAAAATATACATATAGTATTGTAATACAAAACTCATAGAGGTAAGAATATTGTAATGAAACGTTACTGCTATGAGCGATGTGCAATAGAACGTTAGATTTCAAACTTAGCTATAGCGTTGCATATAAAAACTGTACCTCTTACAAAATGGATTCTGGAGAAGAACATGAAAAAACATCTACTGACGATTGCAGCGGCTTCAATTCTTATGGCATTTGGCGCTCAAGCAAAAACTTTGACGTTAGGGCATGCAATGTCATTAGAAAGCGCAGCTCACCAAGGCATGGTGATCATGGCTGATAAAGTTAAAGAAAAATCGAATGGTGAACTTACGATTAAGATCTTTCCAAACGGTCAATTAGGCTCTGAACGTGACCAAGCGGAGCAAGTTGTTACTGGCGCGATTGATATGGCCAAAATCAATGGTGGGTTAGCCGAATCTTTTGAACCAACGTTTAAGGTTAATGCACTGCCTTTCTTATTCCGTGACGTTCCACATATGAGAACCTTCATGCGAAGTGAAGCTGCACAAGAGATGTTGCTTTCAAGTGAAGGTAAAGGCTTCATCGGTCTTACATTCTATGACTCAGGCACACGTAGCTTCTACGCTAAAAAAGCCATTAACTCACCGGCTGATCTCGCTGGTATGAAAGTTCGAGTTCCGGGTTCTCCAACCATGATGGAAATGGTTAACCTATTAGGTGGTAAAGCAACGCCTGTACCTTTCAATGAGGTATACACGGCGCTGCAACAAGGCGTAATTGACGGTGCTGAAAATAATATTTCTAGCTTAGTTGAAATGAAACACAGCGAAGTTGCCAAATTTTACTCTATGGACCAGCACATGATGACACCTGACGTGATCATCATTTCAGAATACAAATGGGGTTCATTAACGGCAGAAGAGCAAAAGATCTTAAAAGAAGCTGCTGCTGAGTCTCTTGAAGAGCAGATCAAAATCTGGGATGCAACAGATGACATGAACAAAGAGAAAGGAATGAAAGAAGGTGTCACGTTTGTTGAAGTTGATAAAGCCCCTTTCCGTGCAGCTGTTAAACCTATGATTGATGAGGCGAAAAAAGATCCAAAACTAGCTCCATTCATTGAAAAAATTGAAGCTCTTTAATCAGTCTTAGTGAAAATATAATTTTGCCTTGGCTTTGCTAAGGCAAAATTTTTTGAGGTATCACACCATGTTAGCAACTTTCAGAAACCTACTTGATAGGCTGATTCTTTTTGTCTCTTCTTTTGCACTAATGTTACTTGTCGTTACTGTCACTTGGCAGGTCTTTAGTCGTTATGTTTTGAATGATCCAAGTAACTGGACTGATGAACTTGCTCGTTATGCGATGGTATGGCTTGGCTTATTAGGAGCAAGCTACTTATTCGGTATCAAAGGACACTTAGCAATAACGTTATTGGATGGTTATCTTAAGGGTAAAGCACATATCGCATTACATGTACTCATCAATATCATTTCTGGCGCATTTGTATTTCTAGCAATGCTTCAAGGTGGCATCGCCCTAATGGGAAGAACCACACAACAACTCTCTCCAGCACTGCAATTACCGATGTCGACGGTGTATTCAATATTGCCGATTTCAGCCGTTATTATCCTCATTTATTTGGTCATGAATACGTTTGATCTTTTTTGTGAACCCAACAAAAAATAAGTTTTAAAGGACTCTATATTATGGATTTGTCCATTGGTGTTTGGCTGCTAGGCCTATTCTTATTCATGATCGCGATAAGCATGCCGATTGCGATTGCAATTGCCATGTCATCTTTAACCATCATGTATTTCATCTTACCGTTTGAAGTCGCCAGTATTACTGCGGGTCAAAAAATCATTACCGGTATTGATAGTTTCAGTTTATTAGCCATCCCTTTCTTTATCCTCGCGGGGAATATAATGAATGTAGGTGGCATCGCGAGTCGACTCATCAACCTTGCAAAGCTCTTGGTTGGTTGGATCCCGGGCTCACTTTTTCACGTGAACATCTTCGCCAATATGATGTTTGGCGCCGTTTCAGGATCAGCCGTTGCAGCAGCAGCTGCGGTTGGTAAAACCTTAGGCCCAGAATTAGAAAAAGATGGTTATGATAAAAACTTAGCAACAGCAGTAAACGTTGCATCTTGCCCGGCAGGCTTATTAATACCGCCGAGTAATTCACTGATCGTATTTTCAGTGGTATCGGGTGGAACATCCGTTGCGGCGTTGTTTATCGCAGGGTATGTCCCAGGTATTCTAATGGGCTTAAGTTGTATGGTCGTCGCCTATTTCATCGCTAAAAAGAAGGGCTACAAAACAAGTGCGAATGACGGATTCACAACGAAAGATGTGCTGAATATTGTTTGGCAAGCAACACCAAGCTTAGGGCTTATTGTTGTTGTTATTGGCGGTATTATTGGTGGTATATTCACTGCAACAGAAGGGGCATGTATAGCGGTTCTATACTCTTTTATACTGTCACTCTGTTACCGAACCCTCAAATGGGCACACTTTCCGATAATTTTTAGAGAAACGGTTCAGGTTACTGGCATTATGCTGTTCTTGATTGGTGCTTCTACCATTATGTCATGGGCAATGGCGTTTACCGGTCTACCAACCATGATCAGTGATTGGATGCTCTCTATTTCAGACAATCCAATTATCATCTTTATTCTGATGAACCTGATTCTACTGATTGTGGGTATGTTTATGGACCTTACGCCAGCCGTATTGATCTTTACCCCTATCTTTATGCCGATTGCTGAGCATTTAGGCATGCATCCAATTCACTTCGCGATGATGATTATCTTCAACTTATGTATTGGCATTGCAACGCCACCCGTTGGTACGGCGCTATTTGTGGGTTGTAGTGTCAGTGGCTCTAAGATTGAAAACGTTATAAGAAGTATCATGCCGTTTTGTGCCGTATTGATCGTCACATTGCTGGCTATTACGTTCATTCCTGAAATTAGTTTGGCTCTGCCTCGTGCGTTTGGACTCATCAATTAGCCTGACAAGGGTAAGATTTACCGAATCAATATCGATCATTACCTAATAAAAAAACCGCCTCATGAAGGCGGTTTTATTTATCAATCAAACTGAAGCTTAATATTACGCTTGCTGTTTTTGTAGCTCAGCTTCTTTCGCTTCGTCTTCGATTAGAGAATCAACGATGACTGCACATGCTGCATCACCAGTGATGTTTAGAGCAGTACGGATCATGTCGAAGATACGGTCTAGAGCGAACAACAGAGGTAGACCTTCAATAGGGATACCAGCTGCTAGAAGAACCGCAACCACTAGGAAAGAAGGACCTGGAACACCTGCTTGACCAACTGCGCCTAGAGTCGACGTTACGATGATAGCAATGTAAGCGCCCATAGACAGGTCGATGTTGAACAGCTGTGCGAAGAAGATAGCAACTAGGCCGTAGTAAATTGCGTTACCAGACATGTTGATCGTCGCACCAAGTGGCAGAACGAATGAAGCCGTAGAGTTACGAACGCCAAGTTCTTTCTCTACCGTTTCCATTGTTACTGGCAGTGTCGCCATTGAAGAGGCTGTTGATAGTGCAACCGCTTGAGGCTTCTTCATTGCCACTAGGAACTTCTTAGCAGAAGTCTTAGTGAAGATTTGAATCATTAGCGGGTAAGCAACAAAGCCGAAGATCAGAATCGCAGCGATGTAGACAACGAACAGTTTGAACACAACCATAAGTGCGCCAAAGCCGAATGTACCCACAGCTTCTGCCATTAGGCCGAATACGCCTAGTGGTGCAATGATCATAACCTTGTTGATCATCCAAACCATAGCGTCAACAATCGCGTTTACGCCATTGATGATAGGGTCACGTTTCTCTTTCGCTTGTTTAGAAATCGCAATACCGAAGAATAAGCAGAAAACTAGAATTTGCAGAATGTTTGCTTCATTCAGTGATTGGAAAACGTTGGTCGGGATCATGCCTGTGATGGTTGCCCAGAACGTTGGAAGTTCACCTTTCGCAGCGTATTCAGAAGAGAACATGCCTTCAACGCCAGAAACATCGATACCACGACCCGGTTCGAATATTTCACCCATTACTAGCGCTAGTGCTACAGCAAGTGCAGACGTTAGTGCAAAGTAACCTAGAGTGGTCACGCCCACTTTACCTGCTGATGAGCTGTTGCCTAGACCAGCAGCACCTGAAATTAGGGCAACCGCGACTAGAGGGATAACCAGCATCTTGATCAAATTGATGAAGATAGCACCCAGTGGAGCGAACATAGTTGCGCTGTCACCCATCATCGCACCGACTAGGGTACCGATGATCATTGCAATAACGACTTGAACGCCGATGTTGCTTAGTAAACTCTTTTCTTTTAACACTTCCATAACCTCTGTGCTACTAAATATAAAAATCCCAGAACTACTCACCAATGTACGATGTACCATTGGATTAATATTTCGCGAGAAGTTTTACACGTATCTTTTACATTTATCAATATGAGCAGAGATGAAAGAACACCAAAAAGCAGTAATCAAATGTCATTTGATGATTCTTCACACTAAAGCAAACGTTTGCTTTTTGATTTGTCATTATTTTTATAAATCGTGGTGATGTTTTGGTGGGGTATTATAGGTGTGCTACAGGTTTGTATGAGGTGTTGTTTTTGTCAGAAATTTAACAATTGAGAGGGTTTGGACGTGTTCTCGGAGAAAAACTCCCACAGCGCTAATTATCGCACTAGTGGGAGCCTATTTATTATTTTTGCGTTGCCGCTTTCATTGGCGTAACAAACTCAGCAAGTGCTTTAAGCATTGCTTCTGGTTGTTCAACGTTGTTTTCAATGATTTTCACAACCGCAGAGCCAGAGATAGCACCAGCAGCGCCAGCTTCGATGGCTTCTTTTACTTGCTCAGGAGCAGAGATACCGAAACCAAGCAGTGCTGGTGGCGCATCAAACTTGTTCAAACGGTCAAGTAGGGCTGTCACAGGCATGTTTGCTTTGGTTTCTGCACCCGTTACGCCAGCACGAGAAAGTAGGTAAGTGTAACCACCACCTAGCTCAGAAACCGATTGAAGCGTCTCATCACTTGCTGTTGGTGGAGCAATAAATATTGGGTGAATACCAAACTTCTTAGCTGCAGCAACAAACTCGCCACTCTCGTTGGTTGGTACATCAGCAATCAATACTG
Organism: Vibrio sp. 10N.222.55.B11; assembly: GCF_041473705.1. Classification (NCBI taxonomy): domain Bacteria; kingdom Pseudomonadati; phylum Pseudomonadota; class Gammaproteobacteria; order Vibrionales; family Vibrionaceae; genus Vibrio; species Vibrio sp. 10N.222.55.B11. The sequence continues at coordinate 26,535 of NZ_JBFRST010000049.1, read as the reverse complement.
AATCGATACCTGCATTCGCACAACGCTCGTAGAAGTTCTCGATACCACGTGCGTACACCAAGTTTGCGTACATCAGTAGGCCGATTGGCAGATCTGGGTATTTAGCACGAATTTGACCAATAAGATCAAAACACACATCTGGCGTTACTTTTGAATCTAACGCACGAATGTTTGCACCTTGGATTGTCGGGCCATCTGCAAGCGGATCTGAGAATGGAATACCAAGTTCAAGTGCATCAGCACCCGCTTCAACGAGTGTTTCCATGATCTTAAGAGACTGCTGAGGGTTAGGATCGCCAACCGTTACGAATGGTACAAATGCGCCCTGATTCTTTTCAGCTAAGCGAGTGAAGAGTGATTGATAGCGATCCATTATAATGCTCCTTTCTCTTTAAGAATGTCGTGTACAGAGAAGATGTCTTTATCACCACGACCAGATAGATTAACCACTAATAGCTGTTCTTTCTCTGGGTCATCGTGAGCCATTTTAACAGCATGAGCCAAAGCATGAGATGACTCTAGCGCTGCGATAATACCTTCTTTACGTGCAATCAATTGGAACGCTTCTAGCGCTTCGTCGTCGGTCACGTTGTCGTATTCAGCACGGCCAATAGCATTTAGGTGCGCGTGTTGAGGACCAACTGATGGGAAGTCTAGACCCGCAGATACAGAGTAAGACTCTTCTACTTGGCCGTTCTCATCTTGCATCAGTGGCGCTTTCATGCCGAAGAAGATACCGGTTTTACCGTGCTTAAGCGGCGCGCCGTGTTGGTCGGTATCAATACCTTTACCAGCCGGCTCTACACCGATTAGGCGAACAGTTTCTTCTTCAATGAAATCCGCAAACATACCGATAGCGTTCGAACCACCGCCGACACAAGCGATAACCGCATCAGGAAGGCGACCTTCACGAGCTAGAATTTGGTTCTTCGTTTCTTCACCAATCATGCGTTGGAAATCACGAACAATCGTTGGGAATGGGTGAGGACCCGCTGCAGTACCCAATAGGTAATGCGCGTCTTCATAAGTTGCAGACCAGTCACGTAGTGCTTCGTTACACGCATCTTTTAGCGTTGAAGAGCCAGAATGAACAGGGATAACCTCTGCGCCCATTAGCTTCATACGGAACACGTTCGGGCTTTGACGTTCAACGTCTTTTGCACCCATGTATACACGACACTTAAGACCTAGTAGAGCACACGCTAGAGCCGTTGCCACACCGTGTTGGCCTGCCCCAGTTTCAGCGATGATTTCCTGCTTACCCATACGTTTTGCTAGCAATGCCTGACCAAGAACTTGGTTTGTCTTGTGAGCACCGCCGTGAAGTAGATCTTCACGCTTTAGGTACAGTTTGGTTTTTGTACCTTTTGTTAGGTTGCGTGCTAGCGTTAGCGCCGTTGGACGACCAGCGTACTCTTGAAGAAGCGTCATGAATTCGCTGCGGAACTCAGGATCGGCTTGTGCATCGATAAATGCTTGTTCAAGTTGGTCTAGTGCTGGCACTAGGATCTGCGGTACGTATTGACCACCGTATTCACCAAAGTAGGCATCGAGTTTAGCCATTGTGTTATTCCTTCAATTCTACTGATGTGTATTCACACCAAGTCATTTAATCTTGTTTGAGCTTCGCAAAAGGCAAAGCTCACAAATATGTTTTTAGTTTCTGCTTTCTAATTTCTAGCGCCGAGTTTGGACTAGTAATTGCGAATCGCTGCAAAAGCACGTTGCAGTTTGTCTGCGTCTTTTTTTCCTGGAGCGGATTCAACGCCAGAGTTTAGGTCTAATCCTAAGCAACCCAACTTAGCGGCTTGGTTAGCATTTTCTGGGTTTAGGCCACCCGCCAACATGATTGCGCTTTGGTTGTTGATTAGGTTCCAATCGAACACTTGGCCTGTGCCACCAGTTTGAGAACCCACTTTAGTATCTAGCAGGTGACGAGTCACGTTGCTTTCCAGTAATTCTGGTAGCGAGCTCTCAGCATCGGGAGAAACACCGTAAGCTTTCCAAATCTCAACGCTTTCAGGTAGTGACTGTTTTAGCTCATCGACAAACGCTTGAGACTCATCACCGTGCAATTGCACAGCGAACAGGCCTAGCTCAGAAACCGTTTTCGCAACGTCAGTAACGCTGTGGTTTTGGAACACACCCACGTAGTTCAAAGGTGCGCCGCTCATAGTCAAACGAGCCGCTTCGATATCCACATGACGCTTAGATGCTTCAACGAATATCAGACCACCGAATACCGCACCAGCTTGATAAGCCTTTGCTGCATCGTCAGAGTGAGTTAAACCACACACCTTGTTTTCACCCAGTGTTACTTTGCGTACCGCAAGCTCGAGGTTCTTCTCTGCCATTAGAGAGCTACCGATTAGGAAGCCATCTGCAAACGTTGAAAGGTCACGAACTTGTTGATGTGTGTAGATGCCAGACTCTGAAATCACAACTGCGTTTGGAGCCAGTTCGCGAATCAGCGGCGCCAACTCTTTAGTACGGTTCAAATCAGTCGAAAGGTCACGAAGATTACGGTTGTTAATGCCGATCACCTTAGCGTTTAGAGCGACTGCACGGTGAAGCTCTTCTTCGTTGCTGACTTCGGTCAATACACCCATGTTGAGTGAGTGAGCGACTTCCGCCAGCGCTTTGTACTCTTCGTCATCTAATACCGATAGCATTAGCAAGATAGCATCAGCTGAGTAATGACGAGCTAGATACACTTGGTAGGTATCAACCATGAAGTCTTTACACAGGATAGGCTGCTTAGCAATGCTGCGAACTTTAGGTAAAAACTCAAAGTCACCTTGGAAGTACTTCTCGTCTGTCAGCACAGAAATCGCGTTTGCGTGGTTGTTGTAAACAGAAGCAATGTAGTCGAGGTCAAACTCGTCACGGATTAAACCTTTTGACGGAGAGGCCTTTTTACATTCAGTGATGAAAACCGTTTGTTCTCCGCTCAGAGCGTCATAAAAGCTGCGGTCTGTTGCAGTTAGTGACGCTTTAAACTCGTCTAATGGTTGAGTCTGCTTACGCGCTTCAACCCATTGGTATTTATCACGAACGATTTTTGCTAATACTTCCGCCATTTCAGCTTCTTTGACTGAAACGTGGGTCGACAGTTTATCGGTAGTCTGTGTCATGTTCTTTGTCTCAATTCGTCGTTCGTTAGGCGTGTGCAGCAAGCTTATGTACAAGCTCGTACGCTTTGCCAGAGTTCATCGCGTCAATCGCTTGCTGAGCGTTGGCTTTTAGGTCTTCGTGACCAAATAGACGCATCAGCAGAGCTACGTTGACTGCCACTGCGCCAACTTGAGCATCAGTGCCTTTACCCGTCAGGATATCAGTTGTGATGGCTTTGTTCTCTTCTGGCTCGCCGCCCTTAATCGCTTCAAGAGGGTGAGTGTTCAAACCAAAGTCAGCCGGAGTCACTGTGTACTCGTGAATCTTGCCATCTTTAATCTCAGCAACGATAGTCTCGCCGTGAATCGCTACTTCATCTAGGCCGCTACCGTGCACAACAGCTGCACGCTTCATGCCCATTTGCAGCATGGTTTCTGCGATAGGGCGTACCAGCTCTTTGCTGTAAACACCCATTAGCTCGATGTTAGGGCGAGCAGGGTTAATCAGTGGGCCAAGAATATTGAAGATAGTGCGCGTTTTCATTGTTTGACGAACCGGCATCGCGTGACGTACACCAACGTGATATTGCGGAGCAAATAGGAATGCTACGCCAAGTTCATCAACAGCCGTACGTGTGTCTTCAGCTGTCATCGCTAGGTTGATACCGAACGAATCCAGTAAGTCAGAAGAGCCTGATTTGCTCGATACGCTGCGGTTACCGTGCTTCGCGACTTTTAAGCCACACGCTGCGGCAACAAATGCAGAAGTCGTCGAGATATTGATGGTGTTGTGACCGTCGCCACCTGTACCTACGATGTCTGCGAAATCGTAATCAGGGCGCGGGAACGGGTTTGCATTCGCAAGTAGTGCTTTTGCTGCGCCTGCAATTTCATCGGGCGTTTCGCCTTTGATTTTCAGTGCAGTTAGCGCAGAAGCCATCAAGATTGGGTCTAGTTCACCCTTGATGATCACATCAAATAACTGTTGGCTTTCTTCTTGAGTAAGAGACTGCTGTTCGTAAAGTTTATTAATCTGTTCCATGATCGTTTCCTATTTTCCAGTCTTTTCAAGGCGAAGAGGTTTCTCAAGAGCCCATTCGATAGCGTTTGCTAGAAGCGTTGCACCGTAGGTCGTCATAATTGATTCAGGGTGGAATTGGAATCCACACACCTTGTCTTGTTCTTGAACCACAGACATCACCAAATCATCTACTTCAGCGGTCACTGTTAGGCTATCAGATACATGCGTTGCCACTAAAGAGTGGTAGCGAGCGATAGCCAATGGCGAAGGTAAGCCTTGGTAAGTCGCATGGTTTTGGTGTTCCATCATCGACACCTTACCATGAATGATTTCGCCAGCGCCTGCAACGGTGCCGCCATAGGCTTCAACAATCGCTTGGTGGCCTAAGCAAATACCAATCATTGGCACTTTACCTTTTAGAAGCTGAATCAGCTCTGGCATACAACCCGCATCTGCTGGAGCGCCAGGGCCTGGCGAAAGCAGTGCAACAGGGTTGTCTAGTTCGTTGATCGCCGCTTCAACTACTTTTGCAGGAATGTTGTTACGGTAAATTTTTACGCTGTGACCTAATGAACGAAATTGGTCTACAAGGTTGTAAGTGAACGAGTCGAAGTTATCGATGAATACAATATCAGCCATGATTACGACTCCTTCTTATTTGTTAGGTTCTTAGTATGAGCTGCTTGAATCGCTGAGATAACCGCTTGTGCCTTGCCGCGAGTTTCATCGGCTTCTGCTTGTGGGTCTGAATCGAATACCACACCAGCGCCAGCTTGTACTTGTGCTACGCCATCTTCAACGTAAGCAGAGCGAATTACGATACAAGTATCTAGAGTCCCTTCACCGGTTAGATAACCGACTGCACCACCGTAGCTACCACGACGCGTTTTTTCTACGTCACGAATAAGCTGCATTGCGCGGATTTTTGGTGCGCCCGTTAGCGTGCCCATGTTCATACAAGCTTGGTAAGCGTGCAGAGCATCTAAGTCTTCACGGAGCTGACCAACAACACGAGAAACCAAGTGCATTACATGGCTGTAGCGGTCTACTTTCAGTAAGTCTGCTACGTGGCGAGTGCCAGCTTCGGCAATACGTGCCACATCGTTACGCGCTAGGTCAACTAGCATCATGTGCTCGGCGTTTTCTTTCTTGTCGGTACGCAGTTCAAGCTCGATACGGCTGTCTAGGTCGAAATCGATTTGACCGTCAGGGCGCTTACCACGACGACGAGTACCAGCAATCGGGTAGATCTCGATTTGGTTGGTTTCTGTCTCGTATTTCAGCGCGCTTTCTGGAGATGCACCGAACAGAGTAAACAGCTCGTCTTGCATGTAGAACATGTAAGGGCTTGGGTTGCTTTGTTTGAGTTCTTTATAAGCCGCCAGTGGGGCAGGGCAAGGTAGAGTGAAGCGGCGTGAAGGTACCACTTGGAATACATCGCCTTTAACTACGTACTCTTTTAAATCACGAACCGTTTGGCAGAAGTCTTCATCTGAAACGCTAGGTACAGCTTCAACGTTGTCTAACGGCGTTACTTCAGTGATGGCTTTCAGGGACTGACACTGAGTTTGAATGTCGGCTAGACGGTCAGTTAATTGCGCTTTGATGTTGTCATCTTGAGCAAATAAGCTCGCGTGAAGTAGGCCTTCGTTCTCTTGGTGATCGAAACGCAATAGTGTTTCAGCTACGTAGAATACAAAGTCAGGACAATTGTTGGTTGCTTCAGCATCACCTAGTGGCTCAAAGTTTGCCACGATGTCGTAAGCGAATAAGCCCGCCATGAATAATGCGTGTTTGTTATCCGCGTCTTGCTCAAAGCTGTGCTGAACCAAACGCAGTGCATCGAATGAAGAGGCTTCTCTTAAACGTGAGTCTTCGTCTAATTCGTTGCTTGGTTCGATAAAAGTCAGCGTCAAAACGTTATCAGTAAGGTCAGATTTAATTTCTGCTTTCACGTTTTGAGTGAGATGTTCGATAAGCGCTTGACCGTTTTCAGTCAATGCTTGAAAGGTTACTTCATGTCCGCGACATACGATGCGAACAGCAGAGTCGATAAGGAGTAGGCTTGTCAGGTTCTGTTTAGATTCAATCTCGGCAGATTCCAACAAAAGACTATCAGTTTTGTTTTCACACAAAGTATGAAAAACGCTGGTTGGATCTTGCGAGTAAGGAACTGAGGAATTGATGACCTCAATGGTTCCCAGCTTTTTGATTTCAATGGCCTTGTTCACAAGACCTCCTTTATGATTCTTTAAATTTCCTGCCGTACATAGTCGCATAAAGATACCTTTCACCCAATCTAGAATATGGTCAATTCGATGATTTGTTAGTCAGTTGAATGTGAGATGTTCGACAAATTAAAAAGCCCGCTATTAAAGCGGGCTTAGTGATAACTTTTTTATAAACAAACTGTTTAACTAGAAGTACACGTTAGCCCACCAAGAACTTGTCCAAGTGCGCCACCAATTAAGCTCTGAACTTGCTTCTACTGAAGAAAGTTCTAAAACTTTATCTTTATGGTTTTGGTTAAATTCTTGTAACATGGTGAACCTATCAAATGTGATACTTCGTATTTGTGTACTAGTTAACTAGTTTTTTGCTTGCGGGTCAAGTGTGTTGACACAAATATAACGATAAAAATTGAAAACAATGAAAAAGAATATATGAGAATTGATCTACATAGTCATACAACAGCCTCAGATGGCCGACTTACTCCACCTGAGCTAATTGACCGAGCGCTTGGCTTTAACATCGAAGCGCTAGCGATTACAGATCATGACACGACTGATGGGCTTGCTGAAGCACGCAACTATATTGCTGATAACAATCTTCCTATTCAGCTGATCAACGGCATTGAGATTTCGACTGTTTGGCAAAACAAAGATATCCATATTGTTGGGTTAAACGTTGATCCTGAGTCACCAGAACTCAAAGCGCTCATTGAGCGACAGAAGCAACACCGTATTGGACGTGCAGAGATGATTGCTCAACGTCTTGAGAAAGCGACTCGTGAAGGGGTGCTAGAAGAAGTTAAATTGATTGCGGGTGATGCACCAATTACTCGAGCACACTTTGCGAAATGGTTAGTCGACAATGGCTACGCGAAAACCATGCAGCAGGTGTTTAAAAAGTTTCTTACTCGCAATAACCCAGGTTATGTGCCGCCAACGTGGTGTTCAATGAGTGATGCTGTCACGGCTATTCATGCCGCTGGTGGACAAGCCGTACTCGCTCACCCTGGGCGATATGGACTTACAGCCAAGTGGGTTAAGCGCCTGCTAGCGGCATTTGTTGAAGCGAAAGGGGATGCGATGGAAGTAGCTCAACCTCAGCAAGCGCAACAAGAAAGACGCACACTCGCGGATTATGCTATACAATACAAACTATTAGCCTCCCAAGGCAGTGATTTCCATTACCCATCTCCGTGGATGGAACTTGGACGCAATCTCTGGCTACCTTCTGGGGTCGAAGAAGTATGGAAAGATTGGGAGTTTCAAACGGTTTCACCATCTGAATAGTCTTTAGGTGAGCCAGCTCCTTCTGATGATAGAGTCGAGAGATTCGATAACGAGGATCAACAATGAGCCAGTTTTTTTATGTACACCCAGATAACCCACAAGCACGCTTAATTACTCAAGCGGTTGCGATTATTCGCAATGGCGGCGTTGTGGTTTATCCAACAGATTCCGGTTATGCGCTGGGCTGTCAGCTTGAAAACAAACAAGCACTTGAACGTATCTGTAAAATTCGTCGCATCGATGACAAGCACAATTTCACCTTGTTATGTCGTGATCTTTCTGAGTTATCACTGTATGCACGTGTTGATAACGTGGCTTTCCGTCTGCTGAAAGCACACACGCCAGGTGCTTACACGTTTATATTTAAAGCAACCAAAGAAGTGCCAAAGCGTTTGATGAACGCCAAGCGTAAAACGATTGGTATTCGTGTCCCAGACAACAAGATTGCACTCGACCTGTTGGAAGCGATGGGCGAACCACTGATGTCGACGTCTCTGATTCTTCCGGGTAACGAGACTACAGAGTCGGATCCAGAAGAAATTCGTGACAGCCTAGAGCATGCGGTTGATGTGATTTTGAATGGCGGTTACTTAGGTGAGCAACCGACGACCGTTATTGACTTCAGTGACGATGATGCCGTGGTTCTACGTCGTGGTGCTGGCGATCCTGCGCCGTTTGAATAATCGCTTTACTGATTAACAGTCTGTAACGATACAGCAAACCTGCCACAGTAAATAACAAGTGCTTTTTGGCAGGTTATTTGCGATAATACGCGACCGCGATTTGGTCGCGAAAAATTCATTCGACGTCTGTGAAGACGACAATTAGGTAGAAAAGAGTAAATGAGCGAAAAATTACAGAAGGTTTTAGCGCGAGCTGGTCACGGTTCTCGTCGTGAACTAGAAGGTTTAATCAAATCTGGTCGTGTAAGTGTTAACGGTCAAGTTGCGAAACTGGGCGAGCGTCTTGAAGACGAGAACTCAGTGATCCGTATCGATGGCCATACTGTTTCAGGCAAGGCTTCTGAAGAAGTGGTTTGTCGTGTACTTGCTTACTACAAACCTGAAGGTGAGCTTTGTACTCGTCACGACCCTGAAGGCCGCCGTACTGTTTTCGATCGTCTACCTAAGATCCGTGGTTCTCGTTGGATTTCAGTTGGTCGTCTTGATGCAAACACATCAGGCCTTTTGCTTTTCACTACTGATGGTGAGCTTGCAAACCGTCTAATGCACCCAAGCCGTCAGGTTGAGCGTGAGTACCTAGTACGTGTATTCGGTGAAGTGACTGAGCAAAAAGTTAAAAACGTTACTCGTGGTGTACAACTAGAAGACGGCATGGCTCGTTTTGAAGATGTTGTTTACGCTGGTGGTGAAGGTATGAACCATACTTTCTACGTAGCGATTAACGAAGGTCGTAACCGTGAAGTTCGTCGTCTTTGGGAATCTCAAGAAACGACAGTAAGCCGCCTGAAACGTGTACGTTACGGTGATATCTACCTTGATAAGAAACTGCCTCGTGGCGGTTGGAAAGAGCTAGATCTTCAAGAAGTTAACTACCTGCGTGAGCTTGTTGAGCTTAAGCCTGAGAAAGAGACACTGTTGGATCTTGATCCTTCAAACACTTCTCGTAAGCGTGAGCGTTCTCGTAGCCAAAAAATTCGTCGTGCTGTTAAACGTCACGAAGAGCGTGCAAACGCACCAAAAGGCCGTAGCAACCAAACTAAGCGTAAGAAGCCTGCAACTCGCGGTACTACAACACCTGATTCAGGTCGTAGCGCTCCAGCTGCAAACAAAGGCAAACCTCAGGCTAACAAAAGTAAGCCTAAACTGAACAACGGTCGTCCGGCTAAACCAGCTAAGCCAAGAACACGTCAGTAATTACGTAATTTATTGCGCGTAAAGCTTCATTAGCTAAAAGCACTGAATACTAAAAAACCTGCTCATTGAGCAGGTTTTTTTACGTCTAGAAGAAATAAAAGATTCGGGATGCGAGTAATCGAGTATCGAAAACATACTGCCATAATCGGCAGTAAGCATGCTCTTCGCATCTCTTATCTCGTTTACACGTATCTATAAATCTTTTCGCATCTCGTATCTCGTATCTCGTTCTATTTACTTATGATTCGAGAAGTTATCGCCTTTCGCTAATCGGTCGTAAAGCACTACATTCACTGATGCCGCTAGATTCATACAGCCGTTGGTCGGAACGTAAATCGTCTCACGACAGAAATCTGTGATTTCTTTCTTTAGCGTGCCATCTTCTGGGCCAAAAATGTAAAACGCACGTGGTGGGTGCTTGTAATCAGGTAGAGGCTTAGCACCTTCAATCAGATCAACAGCAACCGGCACGCAGCCTACTGGAATAATATCTTTCAGCTCTTCAACACCAATCAAAGGCAGGGCTAAGTGCTTTTCTTTGGTATCGGTATGGAATTTTCGCGCATGGTCGTAGCGTGTGCCAGTGTAAAACACAGAGTTGGCGCCGTAGCAGCCAGCTGCTCGCATCACTGAGCCTACGTTTTCTGGCGTCTTTGGGTTAACTAGGCCAATGCAGGCATAGCCTTTTGATTGTGTGTCTGTTTTTGCTTTGGTCATAATCAGTGAATCTAACGTTGATGATGAAAGTGATGAATCACGATGGAAAATAGCGTGATAAAAATAGCCGAGCAATGGGCTCGGCTAACTTTTAACTCGCTTACATGAATACTTGTTTACTCATGCAGATGAGCGTCAACAGCGGTATTAGTCGCGTTTCCACAGCATGTGACAGAACTTATGTTCTGGATCACGGCTGATTAACATGCGAGCAAATACGTCGTCTAGAACGTCATCAGCTTCATTCACAAGACCAATGCGCACTTCAGCGTAGATCTCTTTGTCGACTTCAAAGCCAACATGTTCAACCCAATCATCGCCAGTTTCAACAAGCTCTGCTGCGCCACGATCTTCAAACTGAGCAGTGAAAAGAATCACGTCTGCAGGCTCTAGGTTGTCAGGTGCCATCTCTAGGAAGATGTCGTATGCAGTGTCAATTGCGTCGTCATAAGACATTAGGTCGTTAGCTTCGGTCATAATAAGTATCTTAGCTTGCGCGGTTCATGTATTTACGTTCAGCAGTGTTTACTACTACTTTGTCGCCAGTCGCGATGTATTCAGGTACTTGAATAGTAAGACCTGTAGAAAGACGAGCAGGCTTAGTACGAGCAGACGCTGATGCACCTTTGATTGAAGGATCAGTCTCTTCGATAACTAGTTCAACAGATGTTGGTAGCTCAAGCGTTGCAGCGTTGCCGTCGATAAGGATCGCGTACATGCCTTGAGTTTCTTCGTTGATGAACAGTAGTTCGTCTTCGATAGTCTCACCGTTGAAGATGAATTGTGTGTAATCTTCGTTGTCCATGAAGATGTACTCGTTGCCATCAACGTAAGAGAACATTACTGCACGCTTAGTTACGTCAATAGTTTCAACAATTTCGTCAGCCTTGTGGCGAACTTCAGTTTTAACGCCAGTTGCTACATCGTTACCACGGAAGCGGTAAATCTTTTGGCCGCCACGGCCGCCTGGTGTTGTTACTTCGATATCTTTAACGATCACTGTTTTGCTTTCTACTGTGATAGCAAAACCTTTTTTAATTTCACTTGCTCTAGGCATTTTGTGTTTGTCCTTAGTGGGTCTATCCGCTGATTATATCTCGGAGATGCTATAAATAGGAATAGCTTGAATCATAAAGTCACCTAGGCGATCATAGAGTTATAGTTAAATCATTATTTTATTTACCGAAACGACCTATGCAGCTACCCGTTATTGACCCAACACAGCCTTTTCAACCTGAATTTCAACCTGTGGTTAACGATCTGATTACCTTTCTAAAAGGTGGGTTAGGATCTAATCTGCACAGTATTTATATTTATGGCAGTGTGGCTCGTAAGCAAGCCGTCTTCGGTCGCTCCAATCTAGATGTGGTTGTGGTGACCCATCGACCGTTTCCTGACCAACGAACCACTTTGTTGAACACCATCAAATGGCGTTTCCAAAAGAGCTTCCCGCAGGTAACTCAAGTGGCGATAAAAACTACCTTAGTGAGTGAGATAGTCGATTTCGACAATATCTTCACTTGGGGTTTTATGCTCAAGCATTTAGCCGTGTGTGTGCATGGTGAAGACTTATCAGACTGCTATGGTGATTTTGAAACAAGTTGGGAAATCGCTAAGCACTGGAATATGGATGCGGAAAACTGGTTGGCGGTGTATCGCAACAAGATCGCACGAGCGACAACGCCAGAACAACAAGTCGCTGCGCAGGTGATTATTGCCAAGAAGCTTCTACGGGCGAGTTACTCACTGGTGATGTACCGCGATAAATATTGGTACGATGATCCTGTTGAATGTGGCCAACAGTTCTTGAAGTATCACCCAGATCGAGAAGTCGAAATCCAAAGGTTGGGCATTTTACTTTCTGGTCGACCAATCCCTAAACGTTCGGTGATCGGTATTCTTGATGGCTTTGGTGAGTGGTTGATTAAGCAGTATCAGAAAACCGAGTTCAGAATCGGATAGAGATTTATAACCGATCCATTGATACTAAAAAGCAGAGTGTGCTGAAGAACATATCTCTGCTTTTTTCGTTTTAAGAGCATATTGAATATAGTGCTAGAACAAACCCAACTGCTGCCCACTAACTCTTTCAAAGTCTAAACCGATGAAGGGCAGTATTGCCTCTGCGACCGGTTTAATCTGCTTGTCGATATAGTGCTGATAATCGATACCACTCTTTAAATACTCCTTGGGCTCAGGGCCACTCAGAGTAATCAAATACTCAATGCGTCCTTTATTTTGGTATTGAAGAGGGCGCCCTAACTGAGCATTGATCTCATCGGCCATACGAGCTGCGCGAACCTGCGGCGGAATGTTCTTTTGGTATTCATGTAATTTGCGGCGTAAGCGCTTTTGATACACCAATAAATCATCATGTTTGCCAGCAGAGGTCTCATCAACGAACTGTCTGACGTAGTCGGTTGGATCTTGATCGTGAAACACCATCTCATACAAGGTTTTTTGGAATTGCTGTGCGAGAGGTGTCCAATCGGTGCGTGCACTCTCAAGCCCTTTAAATATGATCTTTTCTTTATCGCCTTGAGTGATTAATCCGGCATAACGTTTCTTCGAGCCGGTTTCTGAACCTCTAATGGTCGGCATTAGAAACTTGCGATAGTGAGTCTCGTATTCCAATTCGAGTATTGAGGTTAGGTTGTGGGTCTCTTTTAAGTGATTCGTCCACCAATCGTTGATGTAAGCGACCAGTGTGTTCCCGATCTCGTCTGCTTTTTGCTGATCATAACTGCCGTTCAGAGACACGAAGGTTGAATCGGTATCGCCGTAAATCACTTGATAGCCTTTGTCTTCGATCAGAACCTTGGTTTGCTTCATGATCTCATGTCCACGCATGGTAATTGAAGACGCTAACCGGGTATCGAAGAAACGACAACCAGACGAACCTAACACACCATAGAATGAGTTCATGATGATCTTAATCGCCTGAGAGAACGCTTTCTCGTTGTTCTTCTTCGCCACATCACGTGCAGCCCAAAGGTTTTCGATCATCTCGGGCAAGAAGTGTTTAGAGCGGTGGAATTGCCCACCTCGAAAGCCATCAACGGCTTGGTTTTCTGCTGGGCCTAGTTCAAGCTTCAACCCTTCAATTAGTCCCATAGGGTCAATCAGAAACGAGCGAATGATCGATGGATACAGGCTCTTAAAATCGAGTACCAAAACCGAGTCGTACAGATTGGGAATTGAATCCATCACATAACCGCCGGGACTCGCAATCCAGTTCTCCGGCTCTAAGTTCGGCGCGACATACCCCGCTCTGTGTATCTGAGGCATGTACAAATTGGTAAATGCTGCCACTGAGCCACCAACGCGATCCAGCTCAACACCGGTTAATCGAGAGCGCTCAATCGCGAAGTCGAGTAGGTGAGTGTGCTCGAAGATGCTGTTTACCAGTACGCAGTCTTGAAGGTTGTACTTAGCGAGTGAGGGTTTATCGAACTTAAACATTCGGTTTATCTCATCCATACGGTCATGAACGTTATGGATGTCTTTGCCTTCCCCAAGCAGCTCTTGCGATACCGACTCAAGAGACCAAGAACGGAAGTGGTAGGTCGCTGTCTTGAGCATATCAATACCATCCAAGACAACGCGCCCCGGAATCGTGATAAAACCTTGCTGATTTTGAGCAGAACTGCGGAAAAAGCTCGGTTGGTTGTCTCTGCCGATGTTGAGCTTCACTTCGTTCCATTCTGAACGTTTGTGCAGCAGCCTAAAATCGAAGTCGATAACATTCCAGCCAATGATGATGTCAGGATCAAATTCAGAGAACCAAGCTATCATCGCTTCAAGTAGCGCTTTCTCGTTGGCAACCCATTGGATATTGGTTTCAGCTTGTTGTGCTTCGCCGACCATGATTACTTGGCTGTCCATCGGGCTGTCTAGGCCAATTGAATAAAGCACGCCTTTTTCCGAGCACTCAATATCAAGCGAGACCACAGATAGACTGGGTAAGTAATCACCTGCTCGGCATTTTGCGTTTGAGACTCGACGATGCTGATTTTTTTGCACAGCAGATCCGGTGAACTCAATACTTCCCTTGATAAAACGTTCCATCAAGAATCGATCGGCGAGTCGAATATCGCTTTCAAAGGTTTGGATTTCTTCGTTGTGAAAGGCTTGCGCTAAACCAAAGCTGCTTCTCGACAGTGAGGTGTAACACGCGGCGAGAGGTGTTTGCTCGAATGTGGCTAATTCTAGAGGCTTAAATTGGCAATCGATCGACTCTTTCGCTGCGATTGCCTGACATGCCTCAACGTCAGATTGAGCGACAAAAAATACCGGTTTTTCATTTTGAATCGTCAGCAGAGTAGGGCCTTGAGGGGTGCTTAACCACAAGTCGATTTGTGTGCGCCCTGAAAAATCTCTTGCTTGTCTTGTGAGTACAAAGCCTTGCTGAATATCCAATGTAGTAACCTATTGAAATGGGGAATCGAATACTACCATCTAGCGACCCTCTGCGCACAAAAGGCAGTAAAAATACTAACTAAATTCTAGTTAGTAGAGGCAAATAACGGGACTCTATAAGCAAATAAGTGAAATTGTCGCGAATGGTTATTCAATGGTATTGAAAATATCTTTATCTTATGTAATTTTATTGGGTGTTGTTTTAACTGGTTGATTTTTAGAAAAAGCTTGTTGTTTTAGTTAGCTTATTTGTTAATAAGTACTTGCTAAAGTTCGTGTTTCAGCACATATTCAACAGAGCTTTTTTTTAGTAATTAAGTTAAGATGTACTCAATGCTGCGATCCACTGTTCCTTTGTTCAATTGTTTCAAACAGATGAAATGACACAGTGGTTGCAGAGCCAATTAATAGTGTGGAGATACAAGTTTGATAAATGTTTTCCTTGTAGATGATCACGAGCTGGTTCGCACAGGGATACGACGTATTATTGAAGACGTCCGTGGAATGAACGTAGCAGGGGAAGCTGAAAGCGGTGAAGATGCTGCAAAATGGTGTCGTACTAACAATACTGACGTTATTTTGATGGATATGAATATGCCTGGTATTGGTGGCTTAGAAGCAACCAAGAAGATCTTGCGTTTCAACCCTGATGTTAAAATCATCGTTTTAACTGTTCATACGGAAAATCCGTTTCCAACTAAAGTGATGCAAGCTGGAGCTGCTGGTTACCTTACTAAAGGGGCAGGTCCGGATGAAATGGTAAATGCAATTCGAGTGGTTAATAGTGGCCAACGATACATTTCACCAGAAATTGCGCAGCAGATGGCTTTGAGCCAATTCTCGCCTGCGTCTGAAAATCCATTCGCAGACTTATCTGAACGTGAACTTCAAATCATGATGATGATTACCAAAGGTCAGAAAGTGACGGATATTTCAGAACAACTCAATCTAAGTCCTAAAACAGTCAACAGTTACCGCTACCGCTTGTTCAGTAAGCTGGATATCAGTGGCGATGTAGAGCTGACGCATTTAGCGATTAGACATGGAATGTTAGACACTGAGACCCTTTAACACTGAGATCGTATAGTGACCAACTTGTTTGACTCAGTCTCATTCCTTAAGACAGTAACAGAGCAGCCTGGCGTTTATCGAATGTATAACGCCGAGGCTGTCGTTATTTACGTCGGTAAAGCTAAGAACCTCAAAAAACGCCTTTCCAGCTATTTCCGTAAAAAAGTAGACAGTGAAAAAACACGTGCTCTAGTCAGTAATATCGACAAAATCGATGTCACTGTGACTCATACGGAAACAGAAGCTCTTATTCTTGAGCACAACTACATCAAGCAGTATTTACCGAAATACAACGTACTTCTGCGTGATGATAAGTCGTACCCTTATATTTTTATTAGTGGCCATAAGCATCCTCGTTTGTCGATGCATCGCGGTGCTAAGAAGAAAAAAGGTGAATACTTTGGTCCTTATCCTGATTCTGGCGCTGTGCGTGAGACGTTACACTTAATACAAAAAATTTTTCCTGCTCGCCAGTGTGAAGATACGGTTTATGCCAACAGAACGCGCCCGTGTTTGATGTATCAAATTGGCCGCTGTGCTGCGCCATGTGTTAGTTCAATTATCTCTGATGAAGAATACAGCGAGCTTATCGACTACGTTCGTCTATTCCTTCAGGGGAAAGACAAGCTCGTCCTTGAAACGCTTATCGACAAAATGGACAAGGCTAGTCAAGAGCTTCGCTTTGAGCAAGCGGCCGCTTTCCGCGACCAAATCCAAGCGATTAGACGGGTGCAAGAGCAACAGTACGTATCTGATAATTCAATGGAAGATATGGACGTGTTGGGCTTTGCTCAAGAGAATGGCGTGGCTTGTATTCATATCTTGATGATCCGTCAAGGTAAGGTATTAGGCAGTAGAAGCCATTTTCCTAAAATTCCCAACAATACGGTGCGAGAAGAAGTTTTTTCGAGCTTTTTAAGTCAATATTATCTCGCACATAACGAAGCGAGAACCATACCAACTCGCCTCATTCTCAACGCCGATTTGATGGAAGATGTCACACCGATTCAAGAAGCTTTGTGTGAAGTTGCGGGTCGGAAGATCCACTTCAATACCAATCCTTTAGGGACTCGAGGTCGTTACCTTAAATTGTCGAATACCAATGCTTTAACGGCAATTACCACCAAGATTAATCATAAGATGACCATCAACCAACGCTTCAAAGAGCTTCAAGAAGTGTTGTCGATGGATGCTATCAAGCGCATGGAATGTTTTGATATCAGTCATACTATGGGTGAAAGTACGATAGCTTCTTGTGTAGTGTTCAATCAGGAAGGCCCGGTTAAACCAGAGTACCGTCGTTACAACATCACCGGCATTACAGGTGGCGATGATTATGCAGCGATGGCTCAGGCGCTTGAGAGACGTTATTCGAAGCAACTCGATGTCGACAAGATCCCAGACATCATCTTTATCGATGGTGGTAAAGGTCAGCTAAACCGCGCTCATGAGATCATTTCTCAATATTGGGGTGATTGGCCGTTTAGACCAAGAATGATGGGTATTGCGAAAGGCGTGACGCGTAAACCGGGTTTAGAAACTTTGGTAACCCTTGAAGGTGAAGAGTTTAATTTACCTAGCGATGCACCAGCGCTGCATCTTATCCAGCACATTCGTGATGAGAGCCATAATCATGCGATTGCAGGGCACAGGGCGAAACGTGGTAAAACGCGCAGAACCAGTGCTTTGGAAGGAATTGAAGGGGTAGGACCTAAACGTCGTCAAGCTTTGCTGAAATATATGGGTGGCTTACAAGAACTTAAGCGTGCAACTGTCGAAGAAATAGCCAAAGTGCCGGGCATTAGTCATTCTTTGGCAGAAAACATTTATCAAGCATTGAAACAATAGTAAAAATCCCGCACCATTAAAGCGCAATTAATAAGAGCCCAATAATATGCGTTTGAATATACCTAACATTTTGTCCTTACTGAGACTATTTTTGATCCCAGTATTCGTTGTCGTTTTCTATCTACCTTATCAATGGGCTCCTTTCGCTGCTGCGATGGTGTTTTGGGTAGCCGGTTTCACTGATTGGCTAGATGGCATGCTAGCTCGTAAGTTAGGGCAAACGTCTCGCTTCGGTGCCTTCATTGACCCTGTGGCTGACAAAGTGTTGGTCGCTACGGCTCTTATCCTGATTACAGAGCATTACCACTTTATTTGGATAACTATTCCAGCCGTGACCATGATTGCTCGTGAGATCATCATTTCAGCGCTTCGTGAATGGATGGCTGAAATCGGTAAACGCGCAAGTGTTGCGGTATCTTGGGTTGGTAAAGTCAAAACGGTTTCTCAGATGTTCGCTCTTTGGGTACTTATCTGGAGATACGACGACTGGATGGTGTGGGTAGGTTACATTGCACTGTATGTCGCCACCGTTCTTACTTATTGGTCAATGGCACAATACTTGATGGCTGCCAAAGACGATTTGTTAGACGAAAAACATCATTGATGAAGAAGCGAGCTGAGGCTCGCTTTTTTGATCTTTAACCTAAGGTTAAGTTATCAATAGTGGATATCTAATGTGATATAGATCTCCTTTGAATAACCCGCTCACAGTGTGTTTTGAACATAAAGTCAGCTATTTGGCCTGTTTCGTATGAAATCTATTCAAACGAATTAAAAATACAAAAATAATATTGACTCAATCGTCTGAATCCGTAGAATGCATCCCGTACCCAAGAGGATGGCAATGAGCGATTCGATTGGAGTTACTAAGGCGCCTTGGCAGAGTGGCTATGCAGCGGATTGCAAATCCGTGGACCTCGGTTCGACTCCGGGAGGCGCCTCCATTCTCTCTTTCTTCTAGAAAGAATTTGAATGAAAATGCGATACTAGCTCAGTTGGTAGAGCGCAACCTTGCCAAGGTTGAGGTCATCGGTTCGAACCCGATGTATCGCTCCAAATTTTGTAATGTTGATTGGCGTCAGCATTAAGATGGTGTTTTACTTTTCAGTAATCGGCATCGCAATAAAGAATTGCGTGCCCTGGTGGTGGAATTGGTAGACACAAGGGATTTAAAATCCCTCGGCGTTCGCGCTGTGCCGGTTCAAGTCCGGCCCGGGGCACCATCTATTAAAGTCTTTATCTCGATAAAGCAAATGCGATACTAGCTCAGTTGGTAGAGCGCAACCTTGCCAAGGTTGAGGTCATCGGTTCGAACCCGATGTATCGCTCCAAATTAAGAAGCCCGAACAGAAATGTTCGGGCTTTTTGGTTTCTGACGTTTAGCTTTTACGTTTAAGAACTCTTCTTGTTCGAATCCGCACTCAACATTCATTTCTATCTCTGTTTCAAATTTTGCAATCAAGTTAGTTTTTAAAAGCGAGATTCCCTATGAACTCGTTCCTCGTGCTAGGGAATGACGGAAAGACGGTATGACCTCAAAGTCTCTCTAGTAACGTTTATAAATCCACGTCGTCATCCTCGGGCGTGAGGAACGAGCGAACCGGGGAGCTCTTGCCGCTTGCTGATTAACTTCAGTTTAATCTATTGCATCAGATAGTTTCTGAATAAAACAATACATCGACATGTTGTAAGGGACTCCCAATGAACTCATTCTTCAGGCTAAGGAATGACGGAAAGGCGCCACAGCCTCAAAGCCACCACTAACACCGCCTGTACACCCACGTCGTCATCCTCGGGTGTGAGGAACGAATGAACCGGGGATCTCTTGCCGCTTGCTGATTAACTTCAGTTTAATCTATTGCATCAGATAGTTTCTTGAATAAAGCAATACAATGACATGTTGTAAGGGGTTCTCTATGAATTCATACCTCGCTCTAGGGAGTGACGCCATGACCTAAAAGCTTCTCTAGCAACGTTTATAACCCCACGTCGTCATCCTCGGGTATGAGGAACGAATGAACCGGGGATCTCTTTCCCAAACGATAGTGTGACGATATTTACAGCAATTGCTTAGCCACCGCTGCTATTTATCAAGCTATTACTAAAAACTATTGATCGTTCATTTCACTTTATGTTACTTTCCCGCGCAATCTCGGAATGAAAATGTTCAAGAAGAGCAACGATTGCTTCTGGGGGATACGCGTAGTGACCATTCTTGCTGATTGGGACATTGCGTAGG
Source organism: Vibrio sp. 10N.222.55.B11 (assembly GCF_041473705.1). Lineage (NCBI taxonomy): Bacteria > Pseudomonadati > Pseudomonadota > Gammaproteobacteria > Vibrionales > Vibrionaceae > Vibrio > Vibrio sp. 10N.222.55.B11. The sequence continues at coordinate 6,712 of NZ_JBFRST010000049.1, read as the reverse complement.
GTAGGTATTGGCTAGTCCTTTAGCTGATAGACGGGATACTTATGGCGCAGTTCGTCATGTTAATGGGAAACCCAACATTGAACACACTAATTACAACATTGCTAATCAGCTCTGCATTTCCAAAGGGACCAGCTCCTCATAGCTGCCCGATCCTGCAAAAATGTCCAATTCTTCAAAACAGTAGCATTACTGAACCTTGAGCTCACGCTAACAATTTATCGCTGTCTTAAGACGGCTTAATTTCGTATTCGTCATTTGACTTATGCGAGCGTACAGCTATATCTCATTTCTAGACAATACGTGTACTTCACTATGAACTTTCTCCAAATTTAACGAGAGTTGGTGGGTAATTGCGTCTGATGGAGGTGAGTATGAACACATTCAAGGGGACTTTTATGACTACCGCCTTTGAAGTCGATATCAATACTATCGCAAATTCATTTTCAACTATGGTTCCTATCTTAGAGGGAACGTACGACCTAACACCTGACGCTATTTTGCTAGAGCAAGAACAGCATGAGTCGGATGTTCGCTCTTACCCAAGACGCCTGCCTATTGCTATTAAACGAGCATGTGGCGCTTTAGTTGAAGATACTCGTGGCCAACTCTTTCTCGATTGCTTAGCCGGTGCAGGTACACTTTCTCTGGGTTACAACCACCCTGAGATTAACCAAGCACTTAAAGACCAACTCGATTCTGGTTTGCCATACCAAACACTTGATATCACGACTCAAGCAAAAGAGACGTTTATCAAGCGAGTTAAAGCTTTTCTTCCTCAAGACTTTTCAAATAACTCGGTTCTTCAATTCTGTGGCCCATCTGGCGCTGACGCTGTGGAAGCGGCGATCAAGCTCGCCAAGCAAACCACAGGTCGCAACACCATGTTTGCTTTCCGTGGTGCTTACCATGGTATGACGAACGGCACCATGGGTATGATGGGTAACCTCGGCACTAAAGAGCGTCGTAGCGGCTTGATGTCTGATGTGCACTTCATGCCTTTCCCATACAACCTACGCTGCCCGTTTGGTATTGGTGGTGAAGCGGGTGCTAACGCGAGCATTCGTTACATCGAACGTATGTTGAATGATGACGAGTCTGGCATCATGAAACCGGCGGCGATGATCGTTGAGCCTGTGCAAGGTGAGGGCGGTGTGATTCCTGCTCCAGCATCTTGGTTACAAGGCCTACGTCGCATCTGTGATGAGCACGGCATCCTACTGATTTTTGATGAGATTCAGTGTGGTGTGGGCAAAACTGGCCATCGATTTGCGTTTGAAGAGTCTGGTGTTAATCCAGATATCTTATGTTTATCTAAAGCGATTGGTGGCGGACTGCCTATGTCGCTGCTTGTGTTCGATAAGAGCATTGATACATGGAAAGCGGGTGAGCACACCGGTACATTCCGTGGTAACCAATTAGCAATGGTCTCTGGCGCTAAGGCGTTGGAGATCATCGAACGAGATGGCTTAGTTGAGCACGCGAACATCGCAGGCCAATATTTACGTCACGGGCTTGAGAAGATTCAATCACGCGTTAGCTGTATTGCTGAAGTTCGTGGTAAAGGCCTGATGCTCGGTGCTGAGATCAAACAACCAAATGGTGAGCTTAACAAGTTTGGCGAACCACAATCAGACGGCGAACTAACCCTAGAGATTCAACGAGCAGCGTTAGAGCGTGGCTTGATGGTTGAAAAGGGTGGTCGTGATGGCTCGGTAATTCGTTTCCTTCCGCCAATGATTATCTCTTTTGAGCAGATTGACTTTGCACTCCGCGTAATGGAAGAAGCGATCATCGCAGCTGGTGGTGGCTTACAACAAGACCCAGCTTCAAGCGAACAAGCAAACCAAGAATGGAACAAGCATTTCATCCATACAGGTTTAGGCGGTAGCGACGAATTTGCTAACGTGATGAACCAAACCACTCAAGCGATGAAAGCGGTTTTTGAACAGGTTGAAACCCCTTATTCGGGTTTAGATCCAAAAGTGCTAGAAGCAGCTATCAATGCTGTCGACCTTGATAACAATCAACACGCTTTGGTTGATGTTGTAGATAGTACTGCAGACCTTGTCGCTGCAAACTCCATCTTCGTGCAACACCCAGATTGCATTGCGCACCTTCACACTCCTCCTCTTATGGCTTCGGTAGCAGCGGAATCGATTATCGCGGCATTGAATCAATCAATGGATTCATGGGACCAAGCATCGGCTGCGACTTATGTTGAGCAGCGCGTCGTGGATTGGATGTGTGACAAATACCAACTTGGCGCACAAGCTGACGGTGTTTTCACTAGCGGTGGCACGCAAAGTAACCTAATGGGTTTATTGCTTGCGAGAGACTGGGTTGCGGATAAGCACAATGGTCATTCTATCCAAAAGCTTGGCTTACCAGAATACGCGAGCAAGCTGCGTATCTTATGTTCAAAGAAATCTCACTTCACGGTTCAAAAGTCAGCCTCTCTACTAGGGCTAGGCGAAGCGGCAGTGTGCTGTGTTGATACCAATGCAAACGGCACTATCAAGCCTGACTTGCTAGACGCAGAAGTGAAAGCACTGAAAGCACAAGGTCTGATTCCTTTTGCTGTGATTGGTACTGCGGGCACAACCGATCATGGTGCTATCGATGACCTTGATGCGATTGCAGAAATCGCAAGTCAGCAAGATCTTTGGTTCCATGTCGACAGTGCATACGGTGGCGCGCTTATCTTGAGTAGCCACAAGGCTCGCTTACAAGGCATCGAAAAAGCGGACTCTGTGAGTGTCGATTTCCACAAATTGTTCTATCAAACAATCAGCTGTGGTGCGGTGTTGCTCAAAGACAAAGCGAACTTTAAGTACCTTCTACATCACGCAGATTACCTAAACCGCGAACACGATGAACTGCCAAATCTAGTCGATAAGTCTATTGCGACCACCAAGCGTTTCGATGCATTGAAAGTCTTCATGACGATGCAAAGCGTTGGACCAAAGCAGTTGGGTGATATGTACGACCATCTCCTAGAGCAGACGCTTCAAGTTGCCGACCTGATTCAAAATCAAGCGGATTTAGAGCTATTAGCGGAGCCTTCACTATCGACGGTGCTGTTCCGTTCGGTGCTTAGCAATGAGCAATCAGCAAACAGTGCTATGGATTTAGACAAACTGAATCAAACGTTAAGATTGGAAGCGCTGACTCGTGGTGTTGCAGTACTCGGTGAAACGGTCGTGGATGGTAAGAGTGCGCTTAAATTCACTATCTTGAATCCGTGCCTAAAGACATCAGATTTCAAATCTCTAATTAACAAAATTCAAACTCTAGCCACTGAGCTAGCAGAACAACAAGGGTAATTAATACTATGGCTATTCTACAAATTGGTGCAGGCGGCGTTGGTTGGGTTGTTGCACACAAAGCAGCACAAAATAACGAAGTACTGGGTGATATCACAATCGCTTCTCGCACAATCGCGAAGTGTGAAAAAATCATCGAATCTATCAAGGGCAAAAACAACCTTAAAGATTCAACTAAGAAACTAGAAGCACGTTCAGTAGACGCTGATGATGTTGATGCGCTTGTTGCTTTGATTAAAGAAGTTCAGCCGGATCTAGTGATCAACGCTGGTCCTCCTTGGGTAAACATGGCAATCATGGAAGCATGTTACCAATCTAAAGTTTCTTATTTAGATACATCGGTAGCGGTTGACCTATGTTCTGAAGGCCAACAAGTACCACAAGCTTACGATTGGCAGTGGGGCTACCGTGAGAAGTTCGCTGAAGCAGGCATCACAGGTATTCTTGGTGCTGGTTTCGATCCAGGTGTGGTATCAATCTTTGCTGCATACGCGGTTAAGCACTTGTTCGATGAGATTGACTCAATTGATGTAATGGATGTGAATGCTGGTGACCACGGCAAGAAGTTTGCGACAAACTTTGACCCAGAAACCAACATGCTTGAGATCCAAGGCGATTCTTTCTACTGGGAAAATGAAGAGTGGAAACAAGTACCTTGTCACTCTCGTATGCTTGAGTTTGAATTCCCGAACTGTGGTTCTCACAAAGTTTACTCAATGGCGCATGATGAAGTTCGTTCAATGAAAGAGTTCATCCCAGCTAAGCGTATCGAATTTTGGATGGGCTTTGGTGATGCATACTTGAACTACTTCAACTGCATGCGTGATATCGGTCTTCTTAGCCCAGATCCGCTAACACTGCACGATGGTACTGTGGTTCAGCCTCTGCATGTTCTTAAAGCACTACTACCGGATCCAACATCTCTAGCTCCGGGTTACACTGGTTTAACGTGTATCGGTACTTGGGTTCAAGGTAAGAAAGATGGTAAAGAGCGTAGCGTATTCATCTACAATAACGCAGACCACGAAGTGGCTTACGAAGACGTAGAGCACCAAGCGATCTCTTACACAACTGGTGTTCCAGCGATTACCGCTGCACTTCAGTTCTTCCGTGGCGAATGGGCTGATAAAGGCGTGTTCAACATGGAACAGTTAAATCCAGATCCGTTCCTAGCAACTATGCCGGAAATTGGTCTAGATTGGCATGTTCAAGAGCTTGAAGCAGGCCAAGGTCTTCCAGTGATTCATGAGCTGAAAAAATAAGAACTGATTTCTTGTTTTGATTGCTAATTAAAGGGGACATGGATTGTTCCCTTTTCGATGATGATAGCCTTGAAGCTTTGGTATCATTTATTTTGATTTTGTAACTCACTGCGCTCGGACAGGACAAAATCAAAATAAATCACACCAAAATTGTTAATTTACCTTTCCATCTATAGATGCTGCTTGAGTGTTTACAAAAATGACGTTTAAGAAAGAAGAACTAAAAACCCCATATTTCATGATCAACGAAGACAAGTTGATTGCGAACTTAGAAAAAGCCAAGCAACTGAAAGAGATTTCAGGTGTGAAATTGGTACTTGCGCTTAAGTGCTTCTCGACTTGGGGCGTGTTTGACATCATCAAACCGTACCTAGACGGTACTACTAGTTCTGGCCCTTATGAAGTGAAATTAGGTCACGAAACTTTTGGCGGTGAAACTCATGCTTACAGTGTGGGCTACAGTGAAGATGACGTGAGAGAGGTTGCTGACATCTGCGACAAGATGATCTTCAACTCTCAAAGCCAACTTGCTGCTTACCGTCATATTGTTGAAGGTAAAGCTTCACTGGGTTTACGTTTAAATCCGGGCGTGAGCTACGCAGGGCAAGACTTGGCGAATCCAGCACGTCAATTCTCGCGTTTGGGCGTGCAAGCTGACCACATCAAACCAGAAATTTTCGATGAGATTAATGGTGTGATGTTCCACATGAACTGTGAGAACAAAGACGTCGATGCGTTTATCGGCCTGCTTGATTCAATCTCAGAACAGTTTGGTGAGCACTTAGATAAGTTGGACTGGGTGAGCATGGGCGGAGGTGTGTTCTTCACATGGCCTGGCTATGACATCGAAAAACTCGGTCTTGCGCTGAAAGTCTTCTCTGAAAAGCACGGTGTGCAGATGTATCTTGAGCCGGGTGAAGCGATCATCACTAAAACAACCGACCTAGTTGTGACAGTGGTCGATATTGTTGAGAACGTGAAGAAAACAGCGATTGTGGATTCAGCGACTGAGGCGCACCGCCTTGACACGCTTATCTACAATGAGCCCGCATCAGTATTGGAAGCATCAGAAACAGGCAGCCATGACTACGTGATTGGTTCGTGTTCATGTCTTGCGGGCGATCAGTTCTGCGAAGCGAGCTTTGATGAGCCACTTAAGATTGGTCAAAAGCTGCATCTGTTAGACAGCGCGGGTTACACAATGGTGAAATTGAACTGGTTCAATGGCCTTAAAATGCCTTCAATCTACTGTGAACGTAGCAGTGGTGAAGTTCAGAAGCTAAATGAATTCGGCTATGAAGACTTCAAACGCTCATTATCACAATGGTCAGTTAAGTAACTGAATCACAAGTTCAGAGCAATACAAAGAGCAGCTAATGAGCTGCTCTTTTTTGTTCTTTAATTTTGTTTATTTAGCTTTCAATCATCACACGAGTATCTTCACTGAGCGTTTCGAGTTCATTAACTACGTCGTCGATCTGTACTTCGATTGGCAGCTTAACGGCGATTTTTGATGTGAATAGACTTGAGCTAACACCGCCGCCACCAGCGATAAAGACGCGGTGACAATCCATATCGAGAATACTGATTCCTTGTCTATCCAATACATGAGTCACTTCGTTGACGATACCTGCTCGGTCGTTAGAGTCGAGTCTCAAGTGATGGACCGTGTCTTGAACATTGTGTGTATGATCGGAATCGACAAACTGCACGATGAGATCTGGATTGGCGCTGAACGCTTCTTTTACAATCGATTCGTTGATGGCTGGAAGTTGAACCTTTAGTACGCCTGCGACTTGGTCTTCAATAAAGTTCACTTTACTGATGAGCCATTTGCCGTCGTTTTCGTGAGTAACCGCAGCAAGCTGTTTGATTGTTGCTGGTGATGCTTTTCCGATAAAGTTTACGATAAATGTACTGTTCATATCAGCCCCCAAGGTTTCAATTATTCTTTGCTAATTAAATGTTTGATATCACGCGATAAAGTTCTTTAATTTCAGTGTAGAAGGTTACATCGAACAATGTTTGACCTAGGTCAATTTTTGAAACTAAGCTTCGATGCAAAAAAAGAGAATGAAGAGTAGGGCACAAAAAAAGCGGCTAGAGAGCTAATGCCGTTCACTTAAG
>NZ_JBFRST010000048.1:0-7198 GCF_041473705.1 Vibrio sp. 10N.222.55.B11 | reverse complement strand
TAGCCAGTAACGAAAGTTTACTGCGCACTTAACCATCACAGGTATTCGGCGTTAGAAATAGTGCTTTGACTTGAAAGCTTCAGATAGCAAAAAGCCGCTCATAAAGAGCGGCTTTTTTAAGGTGATGCTTGCAACATAAGTCTTCATAACGGAAACCAACTATCAACGAGTTAAAGTACCATTTGCAACATAAGTTCGCATAAAATTGCATCGGAAGTCTGCATATTTGTAGAACTGCTAAAATTCAACGTAGTAAAATTACCACACTACAAACAATCGTCTAGAAAGACATAGTGAGCATGCGTATAACAAACTTTTGGACAAACCATTAATAACTATAAGTATCTTGAAGTGCTATTTTAATGGTGCGGAGCAGTTAAGTATCAAAACTATAATTCGAATGGTACAGGCGAAGACTCACCTTTACCATCAAACAAAACAACCACTTCAGTTGTGCTTGATGGGTTCATCACCACCCATCCATTTGGATCCGCGACTTCACTTGGTGAACAATCCATCCGGTAAGAATAACAACCAACAGTAAACATAACTTGAATACGCTCTTCATCTACGATGACCTGCATTGAAGCTCGATTAGGCTGGTAGTCTTTATAATAATGTTGCAGAGTGCGCATTTTTTTCTCTGCTAATTCAGAGTCGATCGGTGCATCAATACGGTAGTAAGTTAGTGTTTCACCCTTGTCGCTGCGGCCTTTACGCCAAGTTCCTTTGATGTATTTTGGGACGCCCATTTTACCGATGTCAGCACTGGCTCCAGGGTAACCATTAACGCCACCATAACCAAAGCCTGTCCATCCACCGCCTGTGGTTTGAATAGCGACATCTCGGATCCCGTAGTTTCCACTAATACTTCCAGCATTACCGATGGTCGCTTTTATTAACGGCTGCTCTTCTTGACAGCCACTTAAGGCGACGACTGCTATGAAGAGTAACGTGATTAAGTGCTTAGGCATTGTCCCAAATTCTCCGCTCTGGTGTTTTTTCTGTTTTTTCATCTGTCGTAATGCCATTTATAATCGTTTCAGCTATCGTCTTATAAGGGAGATTCATCACCGTATCATGAGAGCGGTGGATATAGTTGTCAAAGATCACCGGTGACTGAAGCGTTGCTTTCCAATCTTCAACGGTTATTTCTCCCAATGGCTTGGTTGATAATTCACCCCATAAAGATTGGCAAAGCTCATCGGTGACATAGTCAGGGGTTAGGTTTTCCTGATAATCATCTTCAAACCAATCAATGCCAACCATTGCTCCTTGCTGCTTCATGCGTTCAAGGGCTAGCCCTGCTATCGCATTACTCACGGGTTTAAAGTGATAAAAATAGAGAGTGTTGTCTTTTTCTTTAACCTCACCGTAGTGGCCAAATCGTTGTCGGCACATCTTTTTCCATTCGGTGTCTTTAACTTGACGAGTGCGCTCTATCATCGCAGCCTTATCTAGACTTCCCCCTGGATATGCAAAATTAGCGTGCACTATATCAATGATTTCTGATTTTATTTCGTTACGGTTATAGGTACTGCTCACCGGAAAGCCCACATAGTCAGGGAGTCCCTCTTTCTCGTATTGCTCAATTGAAGGATAACCGCCTCCCACATCGGTATGGCATCCAGGAAAATGTTCTTGGTAGAAATTATCGGGTAACCAATTATCACGACTCAGTGAGGTTAATGGGAAGTTTTTCCGATACTCATGTTCGGCAACCAACTGCAAGACCGTGGTGGCCATCGTCGGCTCTAGGCCCAACTGAAAATTACCTTCATCGTTATTGCCAGCTAAGTAAAACGACCCTACGGTATCAAATAACCCCAAGAACCGTACACTGACGCCTTTCGTATCATCTCGCTCATAACCACCTTCTTCTGAAAACTTTTTGTTGCTTTCATTACCCAGTAGATGAGGGTAAATCGTGACATCTGCTTGCTTGCCCGTGACAGGTCGATGGTAATCAGGTAAACCTTGATACAGGGTATTAACAAAGTGACGAGACAAAGCAGCACCTCGACTAAAGCCGAAGACATCAAAAACGATATGAGTGATGTCATTATAAGAGCCCGATTGATCCAATTCATCGATAGTGCGCTGAAACTGACTAAGCAAACTTTGCCATTTGTAAAAGGCTCCATTTTCACCATCCACATAGTTGAGCAAGATTTTACCACTAATGCCCGCAATAGCATCAGCAAGGTCTCCATCAAACGCCTGTTGTGCACTCACCCCTAGCGCCTGCTCTGGACCGGTTTCATCTTTTGCTGCATCGATGATGGAGGGGCGCTGACTGTCGTCTTCAATGTCGACGGTGCCTACTCCCGATATATATATTTTTGCTGATTCACCTTGAATTTGAGGATAAGCCGCAAACAAACGCGCCACATTACTGCGAGACTTATTTCCACGCAGCTCTTTGTAAGCGTCATTCTTATCGTTGGCCCCCGTGCCATCAAAAAACACGCCGATACGAAAGAGTTTTTCGGGGCGAAGATTCACGACCGGAATACCTTTGGCAACGAGACTGGGACTATTGATGGCGACAATCTCTGTCCCATGTAATAAACGGCCAGGGTGTGAGTAATGGCAATCCAGAGGGGCATGATACCGTTCGTTAGGAGTTTCCTTGCCCTGTCCAGCATCAACAAGTTCTGAAATATTCAACGAAAGTCCTTGCTCATTGAGCCACGCTGGATTCACCGTAGAAAACTCATCTTGTGTCAACTTACGAGGTAGATAGAGTAAGTGCTGGTTGTCCAATACCTGATTATCGATACGCCATTGAATCGGTATCGCACTTTGCCAAGCGGTAGGACGAAGCTCATCGCTAAGAGTGAGTTCATCCGAATAGGTCAGGCAGAACCGACAATTACCATTACCGATAATTTTGTACTCTTGAACGAGCTTGCCTTCACTAAAATGGTAATAATACCCTTGAGTGGCAAGCCCTAGTCGTTCACCAAACTGTACAGCCGGCATCACGACGAGGAAAGCTTCATTGAGCGAATTTGTCCCTTTAGGCTTGGCTAAGACGTCAGAGATTGATAGGGGTACTGAAGAACCTCTCGATGACAATGCAAGCGTCCTTGGCGCACCCTCTTTTATGTTGGCCACCAATTGAATGCTGTGCTCGTTTTCTTGCTCGCTCCAACGGGAATGTATCGGTGAAGTACTCGTTTTAGCTAACGCCATGTCCCACCCAACATGCTCTTTAAAAGACGACTGGGAGCAAGAGATCTCAAAAGCGTACTCAAGATCTGGTCTTTGGTCTTCTTCCGTATGGCTGACGGTGGTTTGGACGCTTGCGAGTTTAGGCTCTTGATGCACAGGAGGGTAGTACGCACTTTTATAAGAAGAAGCGGACACTGAAGATGACGCTTTTACTGCCACCCACCTTTCTGATTTTAATCGGGACTTTAATGCATTGAGGTAAGCATTTCGGCTTTGTCCCACAAAAGGAGCAAGTATTCGTCTCAGATCGTCAGGCAGCGTATCATGAAATTTAGATATTGAACCACTGTCAATCAAGTAGCTTGTTAACTCATCGGCAGCAACAGACTGGCCACCTTGCTTTTGATGAAACTCTACTACTTTTATATCCGATATACTCATGCCACTTATTCCTGTACAAGTCCGACTAATTACTGGCGAATAAATAATCTTATTTTACTGAATAATATGGTGTGCGTGTGCCGTTCTTCCCTGTCATTATGACTGAATTACCAGAGAGTCAGTATCAACTGATGAACCTGTTAGAAAAAAGTTAAATGATGTGCTAATTGAGTGATTGGTTATTTTCTGAAAGAATGGATGTGGCAGAAGTACTTTAGGCAAATTGTGCAACAAAGGTCACGAAAACACTCCATGCTCTAAACGGCCGATCAAATTGAGTACAGCCTTGGTGTCTTCGGCTGTCGAAAGCATATCAATTGGTCGTTTGTTGCCAAGCCCTCAAGCTGGATGCTTAAGCCAGTGATTAGCAGCTTCGTCACTCCCAAACAGTGCTAACGCAGCCTGAAATACTTTATCAAAATTCTTTTTGGTTTCTTTATTCACCTTAAACTCCACCTAAATTTATGTGATAAGTCTTATACACCATACCTACATTAGAAAAAGTTGGTCAAATAATGATTAGCTAACTTATAGATAGTAATGAGCTCAACAAAAATGGGGCAGAGACGAGTCAGCACAATAGTGCCAACAAAGCTCTTCACGGTTTTCACCCTGAATAGAGTTTACTAAGCTCGCCCGAAAGCTTTTAAGAAGTTCTTGGAGTGTTGGTGAAATCTTATATGCTCGGGGTGATTAACCTTCCTCTTTCCCTTAAAAGGCGGCGCAATATATCCCCAATTTGAACATCTTGAGAAATATATTACATAATCAATCTGTGTATTCTGCCATTGGTCAGTAACAACGGTGTTTTCATCAAAGCACTCTACCGATTTCACTTGAATTCGATAGAACTTATTCCCATCAGAAACCAGTACATCAGTCTTCATTCCATGATCGATCATGGGCATAAAAACTTCCCAGCTGTCTTGTAGCAACCAACTTGCCAACAGAGTTTCGTAAGATATGCTTTTGTAGTGTTTCTTTGCTTCAGAAGAAGTATGGAGTGTTTTTACAGGCATAGTAATATCCTAATTACATGCTGAGTGTCTTTTTAGCACAAGACAGCCAGCGAAGCCTCCCTTTTGGGAGCGCTTCAATTAGGATTCACAATGGCTCTATTGAGGTCTCATCAACTAGCAATGGGAGCTGCCCCTAGTCTTCTACCGTTTGGTTGCCTTGACTACTTATACTAGAGTTCACGTATCGTGAGTGAGTCAGTCGTGTTCATATAAAGATAAACAAAGTTCATAATTTCGTCAATTCTAATACTGGTGAAAAGGCGTCATTAGACAGACAAATTAAAAGATCCCAACTATCTTTATAACAGTCAGAAAGTTGGGATTCCTACCATGTTAAAAACACTCATTACTTGGGTTAGGAAGTGGATTGTAAAAGCTACTCCCCATCCAAAAGAGCCTGCGGTACAGCCAATCAAAACTAATATTGAAACCCTGCATGCTCAGGCACCTAAAACATTGTCCGAAGAATATCTCGATGAAAAAGATAAAGTGAGACACCGACTGGAACGCTGGGCTTTGCATCAAGACCAAATCAATAGTCGCATCCTTAATGCTTATTTAACCCTAGAGCGTAAAGGCTACTCTCCTATAACTATCACGATGCTTCAGAACCAACTTCTAGACATGAAAACTTTCCTACCCAACTTCAATCAAATGAAAAGTATCGCCCCACACAATCATGCGAAAGTATTTGATGTTAAGGGTGAAAGTGTGCGCATTTGGAGTGTTGTTGAAGTTCATGTACGAGAGTATGAAAACAAGATCTTTCACTAGAAAACAGGACAGGTTAAAAAGGTTCAAGTATGAAAACTCCGACTACGGTAGCCAACCTAGAAAAACTCGGGCGCGTGCGCCTATCTCCTTCCTTTTTTATGAGGGACTTTCTTCACTCTGAAATAGCACAAATTGAGCAGCTAACCAATGTTCCGGATTATCCTGACATAGCTCTTGAATCGGGTAGAAACCTTTGCCAGAAGATACTAGAACCAATAAGTAATAAATTTGGCAGGATCAGCATTCGTTCTGGCTATCGTTCACCACTAGTTAATAACGTAGGAAATGAAAAGAAGTATAATTGCGCATCAAATGATAAAAACTATGGTGGTCATATTTGGGATTACAGGGATAAAGATGGCCTATTAGGGGCTACAACTTGTATCGTAGTGAATTCTTTTATTCCTTATTATGACGAAACAGGCCACTGGCAAGCGCTGGCGTGGTGGATTCATGACAATATTCCTGATTACTCTGACATCTGTTTTTTCCCTACTTTTGCCGCATTCAATATCACCTGGCGCGAATCCGAACCACGCAAAGTAATACGCAGCTATATTACTGAAGGCAAAGGGGTTCTAACAAAGCCTTCTTATGACAATCACCACGGCTCCCACCATCAGGAATACGCAGCATTCATTCACAGCCTTGTGCCAAACTAACCCCACAAAACAAAAAACCATCAAGCCTAAACATGATGGTTTGATTATTAGCTGCTTGTTCAGCAGGTTGGTTGCTTTCTTCCTGGCCTATTCTTAGCTGCCTATGCGGCAGGATACGATTACTTTTGTCTCTTTGCAAACCGTCATAAATTATTAGCTGCCTATGCGGCAGGACACTTTAGAATATAGTCTCTAACCATCTGACTCCGCGTGCTTTAAGTCACAATTCACCAAAATACCCTTTTTCTTCTTAGTTCTGTAAGTCCTTGTATTTACTTCTCTGAAAAAGAGCTTTCATAAAAGGGTCAAAAACGTAGGTCAGGTACAGTGCCTTTTCTTTCTTGATTGGTGGCTAAACCATAGCTATTAAAGTTTGCTGCAACGCGCTCTCTAACAAACTCCTTTTGTACAAACAAAATATAACTTTCCCCTGATGAACCGCTGGAGATTGGGATTCGATGAAAGCTATCGATGACACGCTCTTCATTAGTGGCTGGTAACGATGGTTCAACACCAGATATTTCGGCCCTCGCCATGCTACGTTTGATTCTGCGTTTCTTGGAACCTAAAAAGCTTTTCCCAATCGTTTGGTTACGGACAAACCTCACCTCAATCGCAGTGTCTGGCACTTCACAAACACTAGAAATCTCAAACAGACCTTCATTTACCATCAAAGAGAAATAGGGCTGAAAAGAGAGTCCAACCATCATCTCTTTATCTTCGGCAACAAAAGCTATGGTTTGACCAACCGTAACATCACTCCAGTCGGGAAAGCTCACACCTATTTTATTCATGGCTTGTCGGTTATTCACCATAAACAAGTGCATTTGAGAGATACAACGCCCTGCTAACAACCCATAGTCAGCGTTAGCAGGCGTGTAACGTATTAAGAAGTAGTAACGCTTATTCATATCTACCCTTTACTTCGCTTTGGAACAATTGAAGAGGCCGCCTTTGATCAAGACAGACATGATGAAGTGCACATCATTTGGGATGACTTGAGAAGCTGTCATACTTTCAATCCAGCTCTCTGTATTTCTGAGTAGTTGATAGAAGTCATTTCCATGGGACACGTGTCGCATTGCTATCACGTATTCTCGATCTTCCCCATATTCGTTCACTCTT